>CALRLN020000045.1:0-18501 GCA_943368675.1 Chitinophaga pinensis
GTTTAAGAACTACTATTCTGGGTTATTTTGTAAAAGCTGATTATGCCTGGGGCCTCGAAGACAAAGAAGTAAACAAGCCTAAACTATACATTTCGCTAGGTTACGATTTTTAATTGATACATAAGCTTTGAATAAAATCTATTCAAAGATAAGATAGAAAAACCCGTTCATACCGAATGGGTTTTTCGTTTGTTTAAAAAGACCAGCAATCTGATGAATACCGAAAATAAGCGAATTCAACAAACCGCCATATTATACAATCAGTTGATTAATTTTTTCTGGTCTGTTCTGGCCTTTGCTCCTATAGTTTATTTCTGCTATTTATATCTTCCTCTCAATCTGTTATATATTTTTACTGGTATTAGTTGTCTGGTAATTTTCATTCCTGAATCTTTACTCAATAAAATACAATTGAGCCGGTCTACTCAGGTGTATAACAGAATAGGTATCCGTTTTATTAAAAAATATACGCAGGATGGCGATCTGGTAAATCGGTATATCAAAAATAAACACCCGAAGTATAAATATGTAGCTAGCAAAGACTCAATAAAGAAGTTGATAGGAAAATCTTATATGAACGAAAAATTTCATTATCTGGTCTTTATATTCTTTATCTGCATTTCCATTTATGCTTTTATGCTGGGTCTGGTAACATGGGGCATTTTCATTAATATAGCCAATATCATTTATAACCTCTATCCTATCTTTCTGCAACAATACAATCGTATCCGCATCAATGCTCTGCTGAAAAGACAATCAATTGTATAATAACACTCACCTTAACATTTCCAACCATTAGAAAACCGCATCAATGAACCATTTTCCTGTTATTACCTCAACACTTTCTGAAAAACATCTGGCCGGTTTTTTACAAGAAAAATATGCTCTCAGTACCAATACAACTTGTCGGTTATTAAAAACCGGAATTAATCATGTATACCTTGTTACTGATGGTGAGCATAAATCTGTTTTCAGAGTGTATAGTCTCAACTGGAGAACTGAACAGGAAATTTCAGAAGAAATCAGGCTTTTAAATCTCCTGCAAACCAATGAAATTCCGGTTTCGTATCCTATTGCCGACTATAAGCATACCTATATTCAAACACTCAATGCACCGGAAGGTGATAGGTTTGGTGTGATGTTCTCTTATGCAAAAGGAGAAAAAGTATTCAATTTCTCTCCTGAATTACATGAGAAAACAGGCAGAATAATGGCTGGGTTTCATCGGATTACCCAGAATCTTCACTTAGACCGTGTTACTTATACCCCTGAAAAACTTCTGCTTGACTCTCCTCAGCATTTCTTTGGCTTTTTGCCTGATGATTCGCCTGAAGTAGAATTTATCAGGTACGCTCAAAAGCATCTTTTAGCAGAATTGAAGAAAGTTGATGAAACACAGCTAAGAAAAGGAGTAGTACATCTGGATATCTGGTTTGATAACATGAACATATCAGCCGAAAAGGAAGTCACCATTTTTGATTTCGATTTTTGTGGTAATGGTTGGCTGGCTTATGATATTGCATACTACATTTTACAGATACACAGTACAGAAACAGACGAGAATGATTATAAACTCAAAACCGAAAGTTTTCTCAAAGGATATGAATCTGTTGCGCCAACCAGTGACGAGGAAAAACGTATTTTACCGATGCTGGCTGAATGCATTTATCTGTTTTATCTTGGGGTACAATGTCAGCGATTTAATAATTGGTCAAATACATTTATCAATGAAGTTTATCTGAAAAGATTCATAAATTTACGTATCAAAAGATGGTTCGATTATAACAAATTAGGCCAGGTAGATTAAGCTATTTTTCTAACGATGACTACTACTGAAATCATTGCCCACAGGCTCTATAACCAGCAAATAACTGAAACAAAATTTACCACACCGGAAGAAATAGTCTCCTGGCTGGTGGCAGTGCAGGCACAGGAATATGCCATGTCGAAGTGGGCTATCGGACTCCGTTTAGAAAACACAAACGAAACACTGGTAGAACAGGCAATAAACGAGGGCAGAATTCTGAGGACACACCTAATGCGCCCTACCTGGCATTATGTGAGCCCTGCCGACATCAGATGGTTGCTTGCTTTGACAGCCCCAAGAGTGCATGCTTTCAATGCCTATCAATATCGAAAAAACGGTTTAGACAGTACTGTATTCAATAAATGTAATGATATTATTGTCAGAAATTTAGAAGGAGGCAAATCTCTTACCCGAAGTGTTCTGAATACTGCCTTTCAAGAGGCAGGTATTATTACTGATACTGTTGGTTTGAGTTGCATCATGATGCAGGCAGAATTGGATGGTATCATATGCAGCGGCCCTCGTCAGGGAAAACAGTTTACCTATGCTTTAATTGATGAACGGGTGCCTCCTGCCACGCCTCTGACCACAGAAGAAGCACTCAGCCAATTAGTATTGAGATACTTTACTAGTCGTGGCCCAGCCACAGTACAGGATTTTGTGTGGTGGTCGGGTTTAACCATGAAAGAGGCCCGGATAGGGATTGGGAATCTTCCGCCGTATTTTATACAAACAAAAATTGATGGGCAGGAATATATCTATGCTCCGGGTAACCCGAAACAACCCGAACACCCCCGGCATTCTTTTCTGATGCCGGATTATGATGAATATGGTATTGCCTATAAAAACCGTGATGCGATTTTGTTGCCCAAATATAAATCTACCTCCAACGAAAGGCCAGTTTTCCCATTCAACCGTATGGTAATTATCAATGGCACCATTGTAGGGGCATGGCAACGAAGTATAAAGAATAAAGAAATAAATGTAGAAATTGCTCCTTTTTATGCGTTTAACGAACAAGAAAATGCTGCAATAGATAAATCTATTAACAGATTCCGTAATTTCTTCAATGGTACTATTGATGACATTGATTAATCATCCTATTAATGGCACTGACTACCTTTATTCCGAGCGATATACTGAAACCTTATATCAGGTTGCTGGTGGTTTCTGAATCAACTGATGAGACCGAATATAAGGTTTTACCCGGCACTTCTCTCGTGATGGGTTTTCAGTACCGGGGAAGGTTGTCGACTATTGAAAATAATACTTCAACTCCCTTGCATACTGCGGGCATAACAGGTTTACAGGCTCAATTCAGGGTATTTCAGAACTCCGGAAATATAGGAACTGTTCTGGTCTTTTTTAATGAAACCGGAGCAGCTTATTTTTTCAAGGAACCTGTCAATGAGTTGTTTGGCGAGAGTGTTTCTTTAGAAAATTTTGTCAATAAATCTCGGCTGAATGAAATTGAAGAACAGTTATCAGAAGCTCAGACGCATCAGCAACGCATTAATATTGTAGAGCAATTTCTGGTTACCCGTCTCCAACCTATTCAGACAGATTTACTGGTACAATCGGCCATTCATCATATTCAGTCAGTAAAAGGGAATATCAGAATCAGTGAACTGGCAAAGCAATTGTACACAAGCAAAAGCCCGCTTGAAAAGCGTTTCAGAAAAATTGTAGGCGCATCTCCCAAAAAGTTTGCATCTATTGTCAGGTTTAATGCTTTGCTTAAAGATTATGCTCTCGAAAAAACATTTACCGAATTAGGCCTTGAAGCAGGCTATTTTGACCAGGCACATTTTATTCATGATTTTAAGGTATTTACGGGTGAAACACCTGATGCCTATTTCAATAATAAACTAAAGTAAGTTTCTAATAATCCATAAAAGCTCATTAATTAAATGAAAACCATCAAATCACTAATTGTATTCTTTGCTTTCATACTTAGTTTGCAATCATTGGGCCAGACAAATCGACTGGATATTAAACACCTAACAGGTAATTTCTATGTTTATATTACCTACAATGACTATAAAGGCACACTTTATCCGGCCAACAGTATGTACGTAGTTACAAAAGATGGCGTAGTGATGATTGACACTCCCTGGGATGAAAATCAGATGATACCACTATTGGACAGCATAGAAAAAAGACATAATAAGAAAGTAATAATGAGCATATCAACTCATTTTCATGCCGACCGCACAGCAGGACTGAATATACTTAAATCAAAAGGGATAAAAACCTATTCAAGCGTCAAAACGTGGGAACTTTGCAAGAAATTTAAGGAACAGGAGGCCGAATACCATTTTACAAAAGATACCACTTTTAAAGTAGGAGAATATACCTTTAAAACCTATTATCCCGGTGAAGGCCACGCACCCGACAATATCATGATATGGTTTGAAAAAGATAAAGTATTATATGGCGGTTGCTTCATAAAGAGTACCGAAAGTACAGATGTTGGTAATTTGTCAGATGCGAACCCTTTAGAATGGGAAAACTCGCTGGAACGAGCAATCAAAAAATATCCTGCGCCGAAATATGTTATTCCAGGTCACTTATCATGGCAAAGCAATAAAACCATGCAATACACTTTAGAAATGGTAAAAAAACACAATAAACACTAAAGGAGTAATATGATAATAATATACCGGAAAGGGCTATCGGAAATAGCTCTTTTTTTATTTTCTGCACAATTGTATGCTCAAATTCGTTCTACAAAATATAGTTATTTTTACTTATATTTGTATTAAATCAATTTATTGGAAACGTTTTGAACTTAATATATTATGAAATGGGCATATAGTATAGAGCAGAAGATGAAGGCTGCCATGACACTGACGGTCATTTTCGTTTTTTTATTCATAAAGAATGTCTCTGACAAAAGACATTTTAACGAACTGGGAGATAGTTTTTCGGCAGTCTATGAAGACCGCCTGCTGGCTGAAAGCTATATTTATGAGATGTCAAATCATCTATCTAGAAAAAAATTGCTGGTTGATGATTGCAATACTAAAGATGAACTCGATCAGATCAGAGATAAAATAAAGGCACATAATATTGCCATTGAGTCATTAATAGGTTCATATCAGAAAACCAGACTAACCCCTACGGAAGAGGTATTATTTAAAGATTTCAAGAAAAAAATAGCTGATGGGCTGGCATTAGAACAAAAGCATCTTTATCAGTCCGGTATCACGCTTGCCGAAAATAGCAGACAGATTCTTGATGAAGCATTTTATAGCGTATTAAATACATTGAATCATCTGTCTAATATCCAGATTACAGAGGGGGCAAAACTGAATAAAACTTCTCAGAAAATTGTTCTGGGTTCGGCGTCAGATACGCATTTTGAACTAACCTTGCTGATTGTTCTAGGCACCATCATTCTGACTCTGATATTCACTTCGAGTTCGACTATGCCGAAAACACCTCAGAATCCTTCTTTGAATTAGGAAATTAGCCGTATTAATATTTAAAAAGCCTCTGAAAGTAATTTCAGAGGCTTTCGTTTATTGTTTCAATCTGAACACCACTCCTCCCAATGGCGGTAGCGAGATTTCTATCGAATTATCTTTGCCGTGTAAGGGAATCTTGTTTGTATTCACGCTTCCGTTCAACATCCCTGTTCCCCAATATTTCTGATTATCGCTGTTAAAGACTTCTTCATAAGTGCCTGATGCAGGTACACCAATTCTATAAGGTGAGCGAGGTATAGGCGTAAAGTTCAGCACAACGACTATCGTATCTTTTTCATTGAAGCCTTTACGGGCATATACTATAACGGCATTTTCCCGGTCGCTGGTATCAATCCATTCAAAACCTTCAGGTGAGAACTGCTTATCGAATAAAGCTGCTTCGCCCCGATACATGCCGTTCAGGTCTTTTATTAATTCATTAATCCCTTTGTTTGGCTGTTGTTCCAATAAATGCCAGTCCAGACTCTTCTCAAAATTCCACTCGGCATATTGTGCAAACTCCCCTCCCATAAACAACAATTTGGTTCCGGGGTGTGTAAACATATAGGTAAACAGCAAACGGAGGTTAGCAAATTTTCTCCATTGGTCGCCAGGCATTTTTTCAATTAAAGAGCCTTTTCCATACACTACTTCATCATGCGAAAGCGGCAACATGAAGTTTTCTGAGAACCCATAAACCAGACTGAACGTAATGTCGTTCTGGTGCCATTTTCTATACATAGGGTCTTTGGCAAAATAGCGCAGGGTATCATTCATCCAACCCATCATCCATTTCATACCAAAACCTAAGCCCCCGGTATAGACTGGTCTTGAAACCCCCGGAAATGCCGTTGATTCTTCTGCTATGGTTTGTGTATCAGGGAAACTTCTATAAACTTCTTCATTTAATTCTTTGAAAAGCGAAATCACCTCCAAATTCTCTCTGCCGCCGAAAATATTCGGTATCCATTCTCCTGCATTGCGCGAATAATCACGGTAGAGCATAGAGGCAACGGCATCTACCCTTAATCCATCAGCATGGAACCTGTCTAACCAGAAAAGGGCATTGCTTATCAGAAACGAACGTACCTCATAACGACCATAATTGAAAATATAACTCTTCCAGTCAGGATGATAACCCATGCGGGGGTCTTCATGCTCATATAAGGCTGTACCATCAAAACGGTAAATTCCATGTGCATCACCCGGGTAATGCGACGGAACCCAGTCTAACAATACTCCAATACCATTAATATGCAACTGCTCTACCAGATACATGAAGTCCTGTGGTGTACCAAACCGGCTGCTGGTTGCAAAATAACCGGTAATCTGATAACCCCATGACGGCTCGTAAGGGTGTTGCATGATAGGCATAAACTCTACATGCGTAAAGCCCATCTCTTTTATATAAGGCACAAGCGAGTTTGCCACTTCACGATACGTCAGCCTGCGTTCGGGGTCACCCGGGTCGCGCTGCCACGAACCTAAATGTAATTCATATACTGAAATCGGTGCGTTTAAAGCATTTTTCTGGCGGCGGGTCTGCATCCACTCCTGGTCTTTCCACTCATACCATGTATCCCATATCACCGAGGCTGTTTTAGGCGGGTGTTCCCAATGTAGGGCATACGGGTCTCCTTTTTCAAGTTCTGCCCCAGTATTCGACGAAATAAAATATTTATAGACTTCACCATTTCCAATATTAGGAATCCAGCCCTCCCAGATACCTGAACCATCCCAACGGGAAGCTAAAGGATGAGCGCCGCGTGTCCAGCCATTAAAGTCTCCGATAACGGCCACATAACGTGCATTAGGAGCCCAAACCGCAAAATATGTACCTATGACGCCCTGGTTTTCAACAACGTGCGAACCCATCTTTTCATACAACCGGTAGTGCTTACCTGCTTTAAAAAGATTAATATCAAAATCTGTAAATAAACTAAATGGCTCTACGTTTTTGAAATTGGGGCTACTTTCCTGAGATTCTTCTTGTTTCTTTGTAGAAGTCGTTTTCTTTGCCATAGGTTGAAGCGAATATATTTTGTTTCCAATCGGTAAAAATAGAGTAGTGGTTCTACAATTCCAAGAGGCAAAGTATATTTGTCTACGAAAATATTTCTTATTAAATTTCAATCGCTACTAAATTTATTTATAAAATCTCATAACAACAATGATATGACTGCCCCATTAGCTGAACGCCTACGTCCGAAAAAATTAGATGACTATATTGGTCAGGAGCATATTCTGGGTAAAAATAAACCCCTGCGTAAAGCCATTGAGGCCAACCTTGTGCCTTCTATGATATTATGGGGGCCTCCTGGTACAGGAAAAACTACTTTAGCTCTATTGATAGCAGAAACTACCAAGCGGCAGTTTCATCAGTTAAATGCGGTTAGTTCGGGTGTAAAAGAGTTGCGGGAGGTAATCAGCAGGGCTTCCGGTTTATTCCCTCCTATTGTTTTTATCGATGAAATTCACCGGTATAATAAGTCTCAGCAAGACTCACTCCTGACAGCTGTTGAGAAAGGACAGATTACGTTGATAGGCGCTACAACAGAAAACCCATCATTTGAACTTAATAGTGCGGTACTTTCACGGTGTCAGGTATATATACTCGAATCATTCGGAGAAAAAGAATTAAAAGAACTGACCGACAGGGCCATCAGAGAAGATGTAGAATTGAGAGAAAGAGACATAAAAATAGAATCTTATGAGGCACTGATGCGCCTTTCGGGTGGAGATGGCCGGAAATTACTGAATCTGATTGAAATCATCGTATTCTCGTCCCTGCCTGATGCGCCAATCGTTATTACGGATGATCTGGTAGAAGAAGTAGCGCAGCGAAACATAGCACGTTATGATAAATCAGGTGAGCAGCATTATGATATTATTTCGGCCTTTATCAAGTCTTTGCGTGGGTCAGACCCTAATGCGGGTTTATATTGGATGGCTCGTATGATTGTTGCCGGAGAGGATGTAGAATTTATCGCCCGACGGATGTTGATTCTTGCTTCGGAAGATATTGGCAATGCCAACCCGACGGCCGTCATTATGGCTAATAATTGTATGCAGGCCGTAAAAACGATTGGCTACCCGGAAAGCAGAATTATACTTTCACAGACTGCTATTTATCTGGCTACCTCGCCTAAATCAAATGCCTCTTACATGGCTATTGAAAATGCTATTGCGCTGGCTGAAAAGACTTCACACCTGCCTGTACCTCTGGCTTTGCGCAATGCACCGACCAAACTGATGAAGCAGATTGGCTATGGCAAAGATTATAAATATGCCCATAATTATGAGGGCAATTTTACCAAACTCAATTTTTTACCGGATGAACTGAAAGGCACCAAACTCTATGAACCCAGCAATAATGCCCGTGAAAACGAGATTCGCCGACAATTGCAGGCATGGTGGGCTGAGTGGTATGGGTATTGATTTAATCATTGTCGGGTTTCTATAACCATCCTATTGGTTAAACATTACCTGATGGATAGGTGGTGTATGGTTGGGTTTGAAGCGGGATTGGTTGGTGACGTATTGGGTGTGGCAGGGTTGAATCTAGAGGGTAGTTGTAATAATAAACAATATGAGGATAAATGAGGTTGGTTTCATGAATGATCGACGGTTGTTGAAGTTTGGAAACTGGTTAAAACAGCAAAAGTCAGGGTGGTGTCTGATTTCAAAAGGTTATCAGACTTTCTAAAACGACAGGTTATGAAAACGCTATTAAAAAAAGCCATACAAACTGTTGGATTTTGCCAAGAAGTCTTTTATTTCATTCAACCATAACGGGTTCATTCCTGCAACAATTTTCATAAAAAATAAAATTAATCCTATAAACAAAAGCAAATCAATGTAAAATATTACTTTAAATTGCTGGTCTTCAAGAAGAAATATTTCAGGATTTGATTCCGAATAAGTAACATCTACATCCTCAGACAAATCATAATGTTCTCTCTCACTATAGTCTTTTATAGGTTCTCCAGTTATGACGCTACCTGAATAGGTTCTGAATTTTACAACGGGAGAATAAAAACCTTTTTCGTTTTTTTTGAACTCTTCAATATGTCCTCTTACTTTTATATCTCCCTTTGCTATTTTACGAAAATTGAAGAATAATCTGACATACTTGTATACATAATGTACTAATGCTAGGGTAGATATCAATAAAACAAAAGCAGTTCCCATCTTGTAGCGAGTCAACGCTTCAACTACCCAATGCCACAGGCCAAATATGAGCAAATTAATAGCCGTTATCATCTATATTATGTTTTCTTAAAAATAACAATTCGGCGTATTTATATCCAGCTACACTAAATTATACTAATCTCTTACAAATTCCCCTTCTTCAATTCCTTCACAGCATAATCAGCTGCTCGGGCAGTCAATGCCATATAAGTAAGCGATGGGTTTTGGGTAGACGTTGAGGTCATGCAGGCGCCATCAGTTACAAATACGTTCTTGCATTCGTGCAGGGCATTCCATTTGTTCAAAAGTGACGTTTTAGGGTCTTTACCCATCCTAACGCCACCCATTTCGTGAATATCCAAGCCAGGAGTGCGGTTAGAATCATTGGTACGGATATTCTTAAACCCTGCTTTGGCGTACATTTCTGTGAGTTGCTCAAAGAAATCTTTCACCATTTTGCGGTCGTTATCGTCATAATCTACCGAGATACTCAATTGCGGAATACCCCAGGGGTCTACTTTTGATTTATCTAATTTTACGTAGTTACTCTCTTTCGGTATGGTCTCTCCCATCATGTGTGAGCCTACGCTCCATACATTGTTCAGATATGGGTTCAATAAACCTTTCTTCAAGTCTTCTCCCATCCCGCTTCTATCGTCACGCATGTATCTGCCTGCCTGAAAACCGGATGCATACCCACGTAAGAAATCCGTTTCCTGCTTAAACACATTACGGAAACGCGGAATATAAGGCGAGTTCGGGCGACGACCATCAGTAGTGCTATCCAGATAGCCTTCATATTCAGCGTTGATGGTAGCAGTATAATTGTGGAAAGCCACATATTTACCCAACAAGCCGTTATCATTACCCAATCCATTCGGAAAACGGCTTGAAATTGAGTTCAAGAGAATCAGATTTGAGTTTAATGCTGCGGCATTCACAAAGATGATCCGGGCATAATACTCAGTCATTTGCTTAGTGTTGGCATCAATTACTCTTACCCCTGTAGCTTTGCCTTTCTTTTCATCATAGATGATAGAATGCACCACCGAATCCGGCCGTAGGGTCATTTTTCCGGTTTTCGCAGCCCATGGCAAGGTAGAAGCATTACTGCTGAAATACCCTCCGAACGGACAACCACGCTCGCAAATAGTACGGTGCTGACATTTGGCTCTGCCCTGGTCGAGGTGTATTTTCTTAGGCTCGGTAATATGCGCGCAACGACCCATGATTATATGGCGGTCGGAATAATTTTTGGCAACTGCCTGACTGAAATATTTCTCTACGCAGTTCATTTCGTGCGGTGGAAGAAACTCACCATCAGGCAAACTAGCCAGGCCGTCTTTATTGCCTGAAATCCCTGCAAATTTCTCTACATAGCTGTACCACGGAGCAATATCATCATAGCCAATAGGCCATTCTACGGCAAAACCGTCACGGCCGGGACCTTCGAAATCGTATTTTGACCATCGCTGGGTTTGTCTGGCCCAAAGCAAAGACTTACCACCTGTCTGGTAGCCGCGAATCCAGTCGAAAGGTTTTTCCTGTACATAAGGGTGCTCTGCATCTTTTACAAAGAATTGCTCTGTACCCTCATAGAAAGCGTAACATTTACTTACAATGGGATTAGCATCACGAACCTCTTTTTTCAATTGTCCGCGGTGCTCAAACTCCCACGGTTGCATCATGGTTGTGGGGTAATCAGTTACGTGTTTTACTTCTTTTCCACGTTCCAGCACCAAAGTATGTAATCCTTTTCCTGTTAATTCTTTGGCAGCCCAACCTCCACTGATACCGGAGCCGATAACAATGGCATCAAAAGTTTGCGCCGCAATGGCATCTATATTAAAATAAGACATGATTTCTGATTGAATAGGGTTAAATATTTATTTGCCTGCCGGAGATTTGGCAGGTACACAGCCATGATAACGCCCCGGAATAAATTCATAGACCCGCAGGTTGGTCATCACATATTCAGAATTGAGATAGCCCTGAATGGTCAGGTTTTTCACTAATCTGATAAAGCCTTTTTCAGTATCGTTGGCTGATTTATACATTTTATTCAAAACTGCCAGTCTTTGAGATGGCTCAGCTTCTGTAAAGGCTTTGCTGTAGTCTTTCTTCGAAATTTCATCAGCAGCTACCAGACCTTTGACAAAAGTATCCTGTGCTTTGGCATCATAACAATCGGATACCATCAGATTCACAAATTTACCTACATTTAACTCTTTGGCACCGGGTGTATCTGTTTTCGGAATGATGGTTTCTACTATTTCAGCCAGTAAAATCTCTTGTGCAGAATAAAGTGTTGTAGCAGAAGTATGGAGAGTTTCATTACTCCAGGCATTGGCCCAAGAAGGAAGAACAAGGGTACTGCCAATACTCAGGGCAAATGTTTTTAAGGCCGCTCGTCGTTGCATTATAGTGACTAGGTTGAAAATTTATGCAATTTAAAGATTTATCAGCAAAAGCGGTTAAGCATTCTTTGAAATCGTTGTTTAAGAACGATTGATGCTGGCAGATATTTTACCATGCAGTATGTAAGGCAAGTACTCAACGTTATCGAATGAATTAGGTGAAACGTACAGTGAAATTTCCTATTGCCCCTCTATCTTCGTCACTACCATATAAGATTGTCTGTTACCCTTTTCATCAAACTGCTCTGTTTTTACCATACCCACACCTTTTGCCAGGTATTCTACGCATTTCAAGGTGCGGTTACCCATAAATTTCATATTCATAGTATAGGTAATTTTCGCACAATCAAATTTACCTGCCGGGGTTTCAATGGTTTCATAGGCTTCTACCTTCCTGTTGGTAATATTGGCATTCATATTCATGATTGTCATGCCGCCTTCAAATCCTGTTTTGACATTGATACTGGCATCTTTCAGATCATCTCCAACCTTTAAATCTCTTGGATATATCATCTGGTCGCCGGTTACGGTGAGTTTTATATCCGGTGATTTAGGCATCATATCGCTACTTATATTACGAATATCAGTATAATAATCTCCACCTACACATTTCCCTACCGATTCACTTTTAGAGACCAACTTACCTTTACCATCATATACTTCGTGCGCAAATGCTAATGAAACACCGCCATCAACAGGTTTATAATCAATTACTTCATACTTAGTCGTAACGGTAGGTTTATCTTTTTTATCATAAGAGGTCATTTCAACCTTCATCCCTTTTTTGAAGGCGAAATAACCTCCGCAATCCTGTGCAACGGTTGGGTTGATATTTAACAAAAGAATGAATGAAGAAAGAATAGTGAGTATTTTTTTCATGATTCCGACATGTTTTGATTTATACCTCTAATAAACTATTTTTAAAAGTAGTTAGTGTTTTTCTGCCCTGAATAAAACCAAAAATTTATTAAACGATTCGCACCTTTCGTAAAATCGGACATTTTTTACTCCTTGGTTACAATTTCATCCAGATTCAGCATGGCATTAGCGGTTACAGCCATAGCTGCCAGTTTTGGTGAAACATCAGAGCGGCCAAAGAATTTATAGGCTTCTACAGGATGTCTGGTATACTCCTGCTCGGTTTGTCGGTAGAGTCTGGTAAGCACCTGTAATTTTCCGGTATCAATATTCCGCATCATTATCAGGTTAAATCCGGCCTGAATCTGTTCTTCAGGTGTTCTACCTCTTTTCAGTAGGGTTTTAGCCAACTCCTGCGCTGCTTCTACATAAGCCGGGTCATTGAGTGTTACCAAGGCTTGCAGAGGTGTATTTGTGCGTAAACGCCTTTGCAAACAAAATTCGCGACTTGGTGCATCAAAAGACATCATAGACGGATAAGGGGCTGTACGCTTCCAGAAAGTATATATTGCCCTGCGGTACTTATCTTCTCCTTGCGATAGCTTCCAGGATTCACCACTCCACGGTGATAACCACAAACCATCAGGCTGATAGGGCATCACGCTTTTGCCATACATCTTTTTCGACAATAGCCCGCTTACCAGAAGCGCCTGGTCTCTTACCTGTTCCGCAGACAGACGAATACGAGGCCCACGTGCCAGAAAACGGTTATATGGGTCTTTCTCTAATAATTCTTTGTTTACATCTGACGATTGCTGATAGGTACCGGACATCACAATCGTTTTAAGTAGTTTCTTCACACTCCACTTCATGTCATTCTGAAATGTAACGGCCAGATAATCAAGTAATTCCTGATTAGAAGCACTAAAACCCTGTGTGCCAAAATCTTCAACCGTTTCGACAATTCCCGTTCCGAATATCTGCTCCCAGAAACGATTGACCGCCACACGTGCCGTAAGCGGGTTATTACCATCAACAAGCCACTTAGCCAGCCCCAAACGGTTGCGGGGATAATTCTTTGGCATTCCTGGTAAGTATTCGGGTACATCAGCTTTTACTTCTTTGCCATGTACCAGCCAGTTGCCACGTTCAAAAATATGCTGTTTACGAGCAAGGTCACCCTGGCCTTCATCCATAATAGGTGTAAAGTCGGCATTTGCATTCAGTATTTCTTTATATTTCTGCTCAAAACGTGCATATTCTTTACCCTCCCCAAAAGCTTGCTGAAACGAAAACCATTTGATTTGCACCCAGTCTTTTGGCTTTTCAGGATTAGTAAAAGTAAAATACAAATCATGTTTACCTTCCATTTTTGGTAATGGGTAAACCATTACTGTATCCTGTGCCGCAGGAATCGACAGAATGATGTTTCCATCTAATTTATTGTCTCTGATTTGCAGTACGCCTTTATCAGTACCCCAATCATAACTTATAATGAGGCGGTTCTTATTAGTCAGCGTTACTCCTTTTAATCTCCCATAGCCTTTGTGCTGAAAGCCAATATATCTTGAACTTAATAAGGATGAAGTACCGGCAGATAGCGGCTCTACCTGATGCGAATTGAATTTAGGTTCCAGAGTCCTGACAAACTTCTCAAATGCTTTCTCATTTTTGCCCCTGGTTAAAATCCAGTTTTTCAGCTCTTCTATTTTGGTTGAATCCTCAGGTTTGTAGAAACGCAGATAGGGCGTATCACTATAAATATCTTCATCGCGGGCATTGTTGAAAAATGCCATGAGTTTATAGTATTCCTCATGCCGGAACGGGTCGTAGGGATGCGTATGGCATTGTACACAGCCCATAGTCGTGCCCTGCCATACATCAAATGTAGTATTGACCCTCTCAAGCGTAGCCGCTACTCTGAACTCCTCATCCACTGTCCCTCCCTCATCATTGTTCATCGTATTCCGGTGGAAGCCTGTGGCTATTAGCTGTTCGTTGGTAGGATTCGGCAATAAATCTCCTGCTAACTGCTCGATTGTAAACTGGTCGAAAGGTTTATCTTCATTAAACGCCTTAATCACATAATCCCGGTAACGCCAGATATTCCGGTACATATCAGCTTCGTAACCTTTGGTGTCAGCATAGCGGGCCAGGTCTAACCACATGGCTGCCCAGCGTTCCCCATAAGCCAATGAGGCCAACAACTGGTCAACTACCTTTTCGTAAGCATTTCCAGATTTATCATTTAAAAAGGCTTGTAACTGCTCTTCTGTCGGCGGTAAGCCTGTTAAATCCAGATATACACGGCGCAGAAGTGTCCCCTTATCTGCTGGTTTTGAGTGTGCAAGCCCTTCTTCCTTGAGTTTATGTAATACAAAATTATCTATCTCATTCTTAGCAAATCGGGTTTCATCATCTTCAAATAAACCTAAGCGGGCAAAAAATCCGCCTACCGTTGGTACCTCAGGTTTTTCCGGCTTCTGATATGCCCAATGCTCTCCCCATTGTGCACCCTGATCAATCCATTTCTTTAGTATGGCAACCTCTTCTTTGCTAAGTGGGTCTTTACCTTTTGGCATCCGCTCTTCGGTATCATGTGTAATCAGACGCTTATAAAACTCCGAATGTTCCGCATCCCCCGGTACAATCGCAATTTTGCCCGATTTCCCTTTGGTATTGAGTGCTTCCTGTGAGAACAGAAAACTCAGATTGCCCGCTTTTTTCACTCCCCCATGGCAGGCTACACAATGCTTGTTCAGAATCGGCTTGATTTCTGTATTGAAATCAACCTGCTCTGAAAAAGGATTGAAACTGAATGACATAATCGCTCCAATGGCCACAATTATACCGGAGAATAGAAAAACCTTTGAGTATTTCATAAATGCTTGTGCAGAAATGAATTTACATAAATGTCACTAAATGATTACAATGTCTTTGGTATTTGTTTCCTATTCCAATCTTCCTTTCCCCTGCTGAGTCGAATGCCTTCCGAAAAACTCCTATCCTCTTACTCCTTCGTCATAATCTCATCCAGATTCAGCATGGCATTAGCGGTTACGGCCATAGCTGCCAGTTTTGGAGAAACATCAGAGCGGCCAAAGAATTTATAGGCTTCTACAGGATGTCTGGTATACTCCTGCTCGGTTTGTCGGTAGAGTCTGGTAAGCACCTGTAATTTTCTGGTATCAATATTCCGCATCATTATCAGATTAAATCCTGCCTGAATCTGTTCTTCAGGTGTTTTACCTCTTTTCAGTAGCGTTTTAGCCAACTCCTGCGCTGCTTCTACATAAGCCGGGTCATTGAGTGTTACCAAGGCTTGCAGAGGTGTATTTGTGCGTAAACGTCTGAGCTGGCAAAACTCACGGCTTGGCGCATCAAAAGACATCATAGACGGATAAGGGGCCGTACGCTTCCAGAAAGTATAAATTGCCCTGCGGTACTTATCCTCTCCCTGCGAAAGCTTCCATGACTCACCGTTCCAGGGCGATAGCCACATTCCGTCAGGCTGATAGGGCATCACGCTTTTGCCATACATCTTTTTCGATAATAGCCCGCTCACCAGAAGCGCCTGGTCTCTTACCTGTTCTGCCGATAAACGGATACGAGGCCCACGTGCCAGAAAACGGTTATAAGGGTCTTTCTCTAATAATTCTTTGTTTACATCTGACGATTGCTGATAGGTACCGGACATCACAATCGTTTTAAGCAGTTTTTTCACACTCCATTTCATGTCATTCTGAAAGGTAACGGCCAGATAATCAAGTAATTCCTGATTCGAAGCACTGAAACCCTGTGTGCCAAAATCTTCAACCGTTTCGACAATACCTGTTCCGAATATCTGCTCCCAGAATCTGTTGACCGCCACACGTGCCGTAAGCGGGTTATTACCATTGACCAACCATTTTGCTAAACCTAATCGGTTTTTAGGATAGTCTGCTGGCATTTTTGATAAATACCCTGGTACATCAGCTTTTACTTCTTTGCCATGTACCAGCCAGTTGCCACGTTCAAAAATATATTGCTTGTGGGCCAGGTCTCCCTCTCCTTCACTCATGATAGGCGTAAAATCAGCCCTGGTATTTAGTATTTCTTTGTATTTCAATTCTACTGGTTCATAATCTGCGCCGTCTCCGAAAGTCTTCTGAAAAGACAACCATTTGATTTGCAACCAGTCTTTTGGCTTTTTAGGATTAGTAAAAGTAAAATACAAGTCATGTTTGCCTTCCATTTTAGGTAATGCATAAAACATAACAGTATCACGGGCAGCAAAAATCGGAACAGTGAGAATGATAGTACCATCTACTTTACCGTCTCTCACGTGCATTACACCTTTTTCTGTACCTGTGTTAAAATTCATCACCAGGCGGTTCTTATCGGTCAGGGTTACACCTTTCAACCGCCCATAGCCCGTATGCTGTAAACCTAAATACTTGGCATCAAGCAAAGAAGATGTACCTGCCGACAGGGGTTCTACATCATGAGAATTGAATTTAGGTTCTAAAGTTTTTACGAATTTCTCAAAATCCTTTTCATTTCTACCTTTGGCTAAAATCCAGTTTTTCAACTCTTCTATTTTGGTTGAATCCTCTGGTTTGTAAAAGCGTAGATAGGGCGTATCACTTACAACATCCTCATCACGGGCATTGTTGAAAAATGCCATGAGTTTATAGTATTCCTCATGTCGGAACGGGTCGTAGGGATGCGTGTGGCATTGTACACAGCCCATAGTCGTGCCCTGCCATACATCAAATGTAGTATTGACCCTGTCAAGCGTAGCCGCTACTCTGAACTCCTCATCCACTGTCCCTCCCTCATCATTGTTCATCGTATTCCGGTGGAAGCCTGTGGCTATTAACTGTTCGTTGGTAGGATTCGTTAATAAATCTCCTGCTAACTGCTCGATTGTAAACTGGTCGAAAGGTTTATCTTCATTAAATGCCTTAATCACATAATCCCGGTAACGCCAGATATTCCGGTACACGTCTCTTTCATACCCCTTGGTATCGGCATAGCGGGCCAGGTCTAGCCACATAGCTGCCCAGCGCTCCCCATAAGCCGATGAGGCCAACAACTGGTCAACTACCCTTTCATAAGCGTTGTCAGATTTATCATTTAAAAAGGCTTGTAACTGCTCTTCTGTCGGCGGTAAGCCTGTTAAATCCAGATATACACGGCGCAGAAGTGTCCCCTTATCTGCTGGTTCTGAGTGTGCAAGCCCTTCTTCCTTGAGTTTATGCAATACAAAATTATCTATCTCATTCTTAGCAAATCGGGTTTCATCATCTTCAAATAAACCTAAGCGGGCAAAAAATCCACCTACCGATGGTACCTCAGGTTTTTCAGGTTTCTGATAAGCCCAATGCTCTCCCCATTGTGCTCCCTGATCAATCCATTTCTTTAGTGTAGCAATTTCTTCCTTGTTGAGCGGGTCTTTACCTTTTGGCATCCGCTCTTCGGTATCATGTGTAATCAGACGCTTGTAAAACTCAGAATGTTCGGCATCCCCCGGTACAATCGCAATCCTGCCCGATTTCCCTTTGGTATTGAGTGCTTCCTGTGAAAACAGAAAACTCAGATTGCCCGCTTTTTTCACTCCCCCGTGGCAGGCCACACAATGCTTGTTCAGAATCGGCTTGATTTCTGTATTGAAATCAACCTGTTCTGAAAAAGGATTGAAACTGAATGACATAATCGCTCCAATGGCCACAATTATACCGGAGAATAGAAAAACCTTTGAGTATTTCATAATACT
>CALRLN020000046.1:0-18192 GCA_943368675.1 Chitinophaga pinensis
TCATCTGAGCAAAAACTAGTTCATTCTCGGCGATAAATTAAAAGTTTAAACAGGTTAATAGTGTAACATTGTATAAATTTGACAAAATAACCAAATAAACGAACAGGGCTTTGAGGAATCTCAAAGCCCTGTTCGTTTATTATTTATACTGCTCTATGATTTTAAATAGCGCTTTCTGCGTATTCAGGTTCGGAAAAAAGTCATAAACCTGTGTATGAGCGTCATAATTGAGGGTCAGACCTGTTTCGAGATACTGATAGGCTTCATTGTAGCTTCCGTCTAAAATCAGGTATACGGCAGCCCGGTAAAACAAGTCGGGATCATCTGGTATTTCGGTAATGGCATCATAAATAATTTCGAATGCCTTCAGATATTCGCCATTTTCAAAGAATAACAAAGACCAGCTCAGCCAGATGTCCGGATTTTTAGGGTCAATTCCCATCGCATGGCCGTAGGCTTCATTGCTTGACAGGAAATTCCCCAGCTTTGCTTCTGTATCAGCCAGTAAGAGCCAGTAATCAGCATTAGCCTCATTGAGTTTAATGGCCTTCTTGGTAAAGTGTATACCTTCGTACCATCGGTTTAACTCATACAAAGCCGAACCCATACCAAACCAGGCTTCGTCCCAGGTCTCGTCTAAATTGATGGCCTCGTTATAATATTTATAGGCTTCATCATATTGTTCCAGTTTCTCACAGGCCACTCCCAGATGCGTGTATACCTCGGCAGTTGGCTTTTCGTGCTTTAAAACATTCAGATAACACTCTTTGGCATCAAGGTGGTTTTCGAGGTTGATGTATGTATATGCCAGATTGAACCAACCCGAAGCAAATTTTTCGTTGATGGTTACGGCATAGTCATAGGCATAGGCAGCATCTTTATGATTATTGAGCCTGCCATGCACCATACCCAAAGCAAACCAGGCCAGATGTGAATAAGGGTTGTTATCTACTAATTCCTGAAAATAGGATACGTTTTCATCTAATTTATTAATCTGCTCAAGGCAGAAGACCAATTCATAAAAAGCTATTTCTTCATTAAACTGATATTTGATAGCTTTTTTATAGAAATGAGCGGCTTCTTCAAATTTCTGCCAGTTCTGATAGGTCTGAGCGAGTTGGAAATACACAGATTCTTTCTCTTCCGACATCAACAAGGCTTCTCTTAAATGCTCAACGGCTTCTTCGTAGTTACCCATCAGGTTACAGATAACGCCCCGCATATAAGTGATTTCATTGTCGGACGGATTAAAAGTGGCTGCTTTATCCAGCACTTCCATGGCATCATCAAACTGTTCGTTATTGGCATGAATCTGTGCCTGGTCCAGAAGGAGGTCGAGAGAGTAGGGATACTGTTGAAGTCCCATTCGACAGGCTTTCATAGCCATCTCCAATTTTCCGGTTAGAAGATAGTACTCAGATAGTTGTTCGTACGTTTCTTCATCAAAGAAGACCGTTTCCTGGCTTTTGAGCATTCCTTCAAAACGTTCAACAGTAGCTTTTACATCTGCGTCATCGAAATTTTCGAATCGGTCGCTGAATTCGTGTTGCATGTAAGATTACTCAAAGTTTTTTACGGTCCCACCATAGGACGGTAATTATAGTTACTTGTCCGGGTTGGGTCTGTTTTTTATAAACAGCTTTAAATAAAGCTTTTAAAGTGTTTTCAACTAAATTGTTCAATCCCGGCAAATAATTCACAACAATTATGATTCAATATAAGTATTTATTATTAATTGTCAAGGATTTACTAAAATAAAATTTCAATCAGGATACATGCAATAAAGCATCATATCGTAATCTGTTTTACTCATGAAAATCAATGACTCTTTAATAAAAACATACTAACCCGCTTAATGGTTTCGTCGAAACCGGTAAACTTGAAATTGATGGCTTCCCGGATTTTTTCATTTTTATATACAAACTTCATTAATGAGTTTTTGGCTGTTTCTTTGGTAATTAATGGAGCTTTTCCGGTAAAGAATGACCTCACAGCTTCAACGCGCCAGATAATCTCTGTCAGAATCGGCGAAACTTTTTTCATGGGTGGCTTTTTGTTGAATAGTAAGGCTACTTTTTGAAAAAACTCTTTATAGCTGACAGTCCCGCCGTTCAGGATAAATCTTTCGCCCTCAATATCAGAGGTGGTTAATTGATAGATGGCTTCAATCACATCTTTTACATCCACATAATTCATATTGCCATCGCTGTAGAAACGATGTTCATCATAGGCATATTTGAATAATTGCGTACTGCTTTTAGTCCAGTCGCTTTCACCTAAAATAACTGAAGGGTTTACGATAACAATCGGTAAGCCTTCGGCTTTGCCGCGCCATACTTCCAGTTCTGACAAATATTTGGTTTTGGCATAATTAGAATTAATCGGAGAGTCCTCCCATTTCTGGTCTTCGTCAATATAGGTATCTCTGGCTGATAATTTTAACGGAACATTAGGTTTGCCCAGTGCCGCAATAGAGCTTATATGGCAAAGTTTTTTTACGCCTTTCATCAGGCATACATTTACTACATTGGCGGTGCCTTCTATATTGGTCTTAAACATACGATTTTTGTCTTTCGGTGCATAAGAAACCACCGCAGCCGAATGCACCACATAATCAACGTTGTCCAGCGCATTTTCTAAGGAGGCTATATCGAGTATATCTCCCTCAATAATCGTGATTTTTGAGGCAATGTCTTTAAGGGCAGTCAGATCGCTCCCGGCACGGCATAGAGCCAGCACTTCAAATCCTCCCGCTTCGACAAACTTTTTAGCTGTGGCACTTCCCAGCAATCCGTTAGCGCCTGTAATAAGAATTCGTTTCATAAGTATTTCCGAAGCGAAATTTAGCTCGCTTTGTCGTTTACAAAGGTAATAGCAAAAGGGGTAAAAAAAAGTGCCCGTTTCTTTTGATGATTAAATCTTAGAGACCCAACAAAAAATCCCTGATTGAATAGTGTATCCAATCAGGGATTCTGTAAAAATAATATATCTTAAGCTTCTGCTTTTGTTTCTTCTTCTACAACTTCTGCTGCTGTTTCTTCAGTTGCAGGAGCGACGAATACTTCAGGCAGGTATTTTGAAAGCACATTGTACCACCCAATGATTTTCTTGATGTCGGCAGGATACACCTTCTGGCGGTCAAAATCAGGCATTATCTGCGCAAAGAAATCGAACAACTGATTGTTAGAAAAACTTTTGTAGGTGTCTTCTACAGTTTCGCCATGAAGCTCACGTATTTTAAAGAAAATATCCGAAAGTGGTAATGATTTATTCTGGTCTTCAGTATAAATAGAAATATCTTTTAAAACAGATACGCGCGCATTGGCACTTACCATTTCACGTAGTTTCTTATCGTCAAGCGTTTCTACAATTACGCCATTACGACCGGGCTTTAAAATCTTATACAATCCGCTTTTTCCCGATATGTGGGCGATGTCTCTTAATAATTCCATTTGATAAATAAGGTAAGCTTTATTAATGTGAAGGCAATGGCCTGTCAATGTTTTAAACTGTTTGGATAAACCAGATGACAGATTTGCTAATCAACGATTCATACTGGTGCAAAATTATAAATTATTTTTTAAAAGACTGATTTAAGTCTTCTATTGCTTTTAATAATTCTTCACGGCCTGTTCTTCTTTCAGAAGAAGTAACAAAATAGGGCGGAACCTTACTCCAGGTCATTAACATGGTTTTTTTGAATAAATCAATGTTCTGGTCTGCTGTTACTTTGCCTACTTTATCGGCTTTAGTGAATATTAAATAAAAAGGAATGCCTTTTTCGCCCAGGGCATCAATAAAGTTGAGGTCAACTGTCTGGGGTTCGATTCTTATATCAATCAGTACAAAAACGCACATCAGATTTTCTCTGTTCACCAGGTAGTCCCATATCATTTTATCCCATTTCTCACGTTCCGCTTTAGGCGCTTTGGCAAAGCCATAGCCGGGCAAATCTACCAGAAACCAATTGTTGTTTACTTGAAAGTGGTTAATCAACTGGGTTTTTCCGGGCGTTTGAGAGGTTTTAGCTAAAGTTTTATTAGCCGTGAGCATATTAATCAAAGACGATTTCCCGACGTTCGACCTGCCTATAAAGGCATATTCGGGCATCAAAGGCTTGGGGCTTTTGCGGTAGTCAGAGGCACTTTGAACAAATTTTGCTTCGGTGAGTTTCATGCTTTTTTCCGATTCAGACAATCTTAAATAATGGCATTCTTTCTATTGATACAAATAACAAAAAAGAGAGAATAAAGCACAAAGGTAGTACTTTTTTCTCTCTTCTTCTGGTTTTATTGCCCTGGCGTGAGCCTTAGCAATTATAAATGATTATTTTATCTCCAGTTCAAATGGCATTCTTGCCTGCAATTTATCCATGGTCTGCAAGGTTTTTATCTGTCTGGCAAATGGTGCAAGGCTACCTAAATAGGCTCTCACTTTTTCTTCCTCTTTATCCTTGCTGAATTTATCAAGGAATGCCTCCAGACCTGATTTCCGGATAGGATAATATCTTACGCGGTAATCACCTTCTTTTAACTTAACCTTTTGCGCAGCAATTCTGATAGCATCATCAATACCACCCAGTATATCTACCAGGCCATTGGCTTTTGCCTGTGTGCCTGTCCATACTCTACCACCGGCAATGGCTTTCAATTGCTCGATGCTCATATGGCGGCCTTTGGCAGCTTTTGATGTAAACATTTCATAACCATGATTTACGCTATTCTGAATCATCATTTTTTCTGCATCACTCATGGTACGGGTTGCTGACGGGAAATCAGAGAATTTATGTGAGCCCACGCCGTCGAAAGTAATGCCTAATTTCTGATTCATCAGGGTTTCGACATTGAAAATCATTCCGAAAATACCGATAGAGCCTGTAATGGTTGTCGGGCGTGCCACAATGGTATCGCAGGCCATAGCCATATAATACCCACCGGATGCGGCATAGTCACCCATAGAGGCGATTACGGGTTTTACTTTTTTGGTGAGTTCAACCTCTCTCCACATAACATCTGAAGCCAGCGAACTACCACCACCAGAGCTGATTCTGAGTACTATTGCTTTTACTTTAGGGTCTTTACGGGCTTTTTGTAGTTCTTTCACAATTTTGTCTGAACCGATGCTGCCTTCGTCGCCTTCGCCAGTCACAATATCACCTTCGCCTACAATTACCGCAATTTTATTAGACAAGCTGCCCTCTTTTACAAATTTTTCGGCTTTCAAGTATTTATGCAATGTAACATATTCTATTTTCTTTTCGTCTTTCATACCTAATTCGTGGCGTATTGCCTGCTCAAATTCGTCCCAATATCCGGTATTTGTAATCAGTTTGTATTTTACGGCATCGGCAGGCTCCTGAATTAAGGCGCCATTCAGGATATTGTTCAGTTCATCAATCGGAATATTTCTTGATTGAGAAATATCTCCATAGAAACGGGATGCTATATCGTTGATAAACGATTGTGTCTGCTCACGGTTAGCGTCACTCATATTGGTTCTGAAAAAGGGCTCAACCGCACTCTTATATTCGCCTACTCTGAAAATCTCAGGTTTTACGCCGATTTTTTCAAACAAGCCTTTCATAAAAGTATATTTGGCGTTCAGGCCATTAAAATCCAATCCTCCGCTAGGGGTCAGGTAGCTTTTATCGGCAACAGATGTAAGATATACGGCTCCCTCAGATAATACCTCACCATAAGAATACACAAACTTTTTAGATTTCTTGAAGTCCACCAGATAGCTTCTGATTTCTTCCAGAGTGGCAAAGCCCGCAGAAGGGTATTCGGCATGTAAATATATTCCCTTGATATTCGGGTCTAGTTTGGCATTGGCAATTGCTTCCTTGATTTGGGGTAAACCTAACTGACCCGGTCCACGGCCGCCTGATAGAAGTTCAGTAAATGGGTCATCTTCCGGTGCATTTTCACGGATGATCTGGTTAAGATCTATTTTTAGAACAGAGTTTTTTGACACGAATGTCTTTTCATCAGCACTAGACATCATTGAGCCAATACCCACCATAATGAAGAAACAAACTACAAAAAACAACAAGAGCCCAACGATTGTCGCTAAGACGTACTTCAAAAATTGTAACATATTTTATAAAACGGTATAGTTAATTGAGTTTTCACGCGATACTTAATCTTTTGTAAAACCTGCTTAGGGGGGCAAATGAACGTTGTTATGATACTTAATTTACGTACAAGAAACCCTAAGTAGCTTTAAACATACAAAAGTATATGTATATACAGTAGTTTGTGTCAATATTTTGATAAATGGCAGAAGTACAAGCTAAGAGGAGATTTGAGTGGATGAGGAAAACGGCACTTAAATCAGGATAAGATACAAGTGCCTGATTTTATAGAGAAGCGGCCAGCTCAGAGGCAGGTAAGAACTGCTTAACAGCACCTATACCACCCTCTACATTTACAACCTTATCGAAGCCCCTCGACTTTAGTATTGATGCTGCAATCATAGAACGATAGCCTCCTGCGCAATGAATATAATTGGTGTCTTTTTTAGAAAATTCAGCCATGTTTTCGCTGATATATGCTAGCGGAATGTTATCAGCATCGGCCAGATGTTCTGATTCAAATTCGGTATTTTTACGGACATCCTTTACCACTAAATCTTCCTCCTGATATTTTTTCGCAAACTCTTCGGCTGATATAGACTCAATGTTATCGGTTTCTTTGCCTGCAACTTTCCATGCTTCAATGCCACCTGCCAGATAACCCAGAATATTATCATAACCTACTCTTGACAGGCGTGTGATTACTTCCTCTTCCAGACCTTCATCAGCCACAAAAAGAATGGGCTGCTGAATATCAGTGATAAGTGTGCCTACCCAGGGAGCAAAATCACCCTTAATGCCTATATTGATACTATTCGGAATAAAAGCATCTTTAAAGTCAGCCGCCTGTCGGGTATCTATTATAATGGCGCCTGTCTCGTTAGCTACCACTTCAAAAGCCTCCGGAAAGAGTGCCTGAAGGCCAGACTCCATCACTTTTTCTAAACTTGCCGAGCCCGATTTATTCAATTGTACGTTTTTCGGGAAATAATATGGCGGGGGAGTGAGCCCGTCAGTTACGGCTTTGATAAAATCTTCTTTGCTTTGCTGTTGCAATGCATAGTTCACCTGTTTCTGATGCCCCAGCGAGTCAAACGTTTCTTTGCTCATATTCTTTCCACAGGCAGAACCTGCGCCATGTGCCGGATATACAATGAGATGGTCGGGCAAGGGAAGAATTTTGTCTCTTAGCGAATCATATAAATAACCTGCCAGATCATGCACAGTCAGATCTGATTTCTGTGCTAGGTCGGGGCGGCCTACGTCTCCTATAAACAGGGTATCACCTGTAAAAATACAGTATTCTTTGCCAGTTTCATCAAACAATAAATAGCAGGATGATTCCATGGTGTGGCCGGGTGTATGCAAAACCTTTATTTTGATTTTACCTAATTCAAACACCTGCCCATCGGTAGCAATGATGCTCTCAAAAGCAGGGTTAGCGTTAGGGCCGTATACAATCGGCGCATTGGTTTTTTGTGAAAGTTCCAGATGCCCTGACACAAAATCTGCATGGAAGTGCGTCTCAAAAATGTATCTGATTGTGGCTCCGCTTTTTTGTGCTTTATTGATATAGGTGTTTACCTCACGCAGAGGGTCAATGATGGCCGCTTCACCGTCAGACTCAATATAATAGGCTCCCTGTGCCAGACAACCAGTGTAGATTTGTTCGACTTTCATGTTTGTTGATGCAATGTTCGTTGAGATTTCAACGTAAAATTATGAAAAAATGTTCATACAGATGTAGACGTAATGGAACGCCACCCCGATGCAATACGTCTACGAAAATCGATTGTTTCGTAAAGAAACTATAGAACCATTTTTCCTAATGAATCTGCAATCTTACGGTCATTAGATAAACGGGGCACTTTGTTCTGGCCACCTAATTTCCCCTGCGAACGCATATAGTTAATAAAGGCATCTCTTTGTAATGGAGTAATGACCAATGGTCTGAGAATACTCCCCGTAATGAGATCATCATAATAGACATTCAGTTTAATCATTTTCTCATCCAGATCCTTTGCAAATTGCTCCCTGTTTTTGGGTGGCGTTGCAAATTCAATCAGCCATTCATGGTAGGGCAGGCCTTCGTCTGGTGTTACCATAGGGGCTACTGTAAACTCTATTATCTCAACTTCCGGATGGCGTTCGCAGGCATATTTCATGGCTTTTTCAACTTCTTCTCCAATCACGTGTTCACCGAATGCTGAAATAAAGTGTTTGATTCTGCCCGAAACAATAACCTTGTAAGGGTCAAGCGAAACAAACTTCACGGTGTCGCCAATCGAATAGCCCCATAGTCCGGCATTATTATTAATAACCAGGGCATAGTTTTTCCCAAGCTCTACCTGCTCAATATTCAGGCGTGTGGGTTTTTCATTGAAATATTCATCGGCAGGAATAAACTCATAGAAAATGCCCGTGTCCAGTAGTAAAAGCATTCCCGGATCATGCTGCTCATTCTGGTAGGCAAAGAAGCCCTCAGAGGCAGGGTATAGCTCAATAGAATCAACTGGTCTTCCTACTGATTCGAAAAGCTTGGCTCTATAAGGCTCAAAATTTACGCCACCGTATACAAACAGGTCGAAAGAAGGAAATACATCTTTTATTTTTTTACCAGTGCGGGCCTGAATCCGGTCGAAATACATCTGCACCCACGGCGGAATACCCGAAATAAGGCTCATGGGCTGATTGATGGTTTCATCAATGATTTTCTCCAGTTTTTCTTCCCAGTCTTCTATGCAATTGGTTTCATAAGAGGGCATCCGGTTACTTTGCAGATAGGCCGGAACATGGTGGGTAGAAATGCCCGAAAGCCGCCCGATTTGAATGCCGTGTTTTTCTTTCATTTCCGGGCTGCCTGATAGAAAAATCAGCTTCTGATCCAGAAATTTTGATTTGCCCGTTTCATGAATATAATTCAGCAAAGCATTTTTCGCCGAACCTATATGATTATGGATAGAGTCTTTAGAAATAGGAATATATTTAGTACCGGATGTAGTGCCGGATGTCTTGGCAAAGTAGAGTGGTTTGCCCGGCCATAATATGTTTTCTTCGCCTTCTAAAATCTGATTGATATAGTGTTTTACGTCTTCGTAATCACGTACAGGAACGGCCTGTTTATAATCATCATAAGATTCTATATCTACAAAATGGTGGTCTTTGCCAAAGCGGGTATTGGTGGCTTGTTTAACCAGTTTCTGCCTCCATTCGGCTTGTACCTGTGCCGAGCGGGCAATCCATTTTCGTTGTTGTGCGGCCATATATGCCGCCAGAGGTTTACTTAATATTGAGCGTATTCCCATAATAGAAGCAAATATAGGATTTTAGTACAAATTTGTTTAAAAGCATTCATTTGTTTGTTTCGCAGGTCAGGCTCCTTCCCGGTCTTTTTAAGGATTCTTAAACAAATGAAAACGTATTTTGTTAATACATTTGTGCAAAATTACAATCAAAACCAACGCATTATGTGACTGTCAGGATTATTTGCAAAATTTAATTTCTTTTAAAAATTCAAAAAAAACCTCCAAAAATAAAATGGGGGCAGATTCCGTTGAATTTATTTATACTATTGCACCAATTAAAAAGTAAAAAATCTATTTTTCAGAAAACTTTGCAAATAATAATTGTAAATTTGCGGGCAAATTTAAAAAACTCATTAACTCATAAAAGCTCGATATGGCTGGATTGTTTAACTTTCTCACGAGTGACATCGCGATTGACCTGGGTACGGCAAATACCCTTATTATCTACAAAGATCAGATTGTAGTAGATGAACCTTCTATTATTGCTTTGGACAAAATTACCGGAAAAGTGTTGGCTATAGGACACAAAGCAATGCAAATGCATGAAAAAACCAATGAAAATATAAAAACTATCCGCCCTTTAAAAGATGGTGTAATTGCTGACTTTACGGCTGCCGAATTAATGATTCGTGGGATGATCAAGATGATTGAAACCGGACGTAACTGGTTCTTCTCACCATCACACCGTATGGTAGTTTGTATTCCGTCTGGTATTACTGAGGTAGAAAAACGTGCGGTAAAAGATTCATGTGAACACGCCGGAGCGAAAGAGGTTTATATGGTGCACGAGCCTATTGCAGCAGCTATCGGAATTGGTATTGACATTGAGCAGCCGAATGGTTCGATGATTGCAGATATTGGTGGTGGAACCACCGAGATTGCCGTAATTGCACTTTCGGGTATTGTGTGTGAAGCTTCAATCCGTATTGCAGGCGACTTGTTTACCAGAGACATTGTTGACTATATGCGTCGGGAGCATAACCTGTTAATCGGTGAGCGCTCAGCAGAGTTCATCAAAATTCAGGTAGGCGCAGCTTTACCTGATTTAGATAATCCACCGAGCGATATTGAAATCCGCGGACGTGATTTAATGACGGGTATTCCGAAAGAAATTAAAGTTACTTATAGCGAAATCGCCTACGCACTTGATAAGTCAATCTCTAAAATTGAGGAGGCTATCATGCGTGCGCTTGAAATGTCTCCGCCTGAGCTTTCAGCTGACATTTACGAAAACGGTATTTATCTGACTGGTGGTGGTGCCTTATTGCATGGCCTTGATAAGCGTCTGGCTATTAAAACAAAACTTCCAATTCACGTAGCTGATGATCCACTTCGTGCGGTGGTACGTGGTACTGGCGAGGTTCTGAAAAACATAGAAAAATATAGAGCTGTTATAGTTCAGTAGATTTAATAAGCTTCAAACTGCAAGCTGCATTTGTAAAACTACAAATGCAGCTTGCAGTTTCAATACAAAAAGACTTATGTCGCAACTCTTCCGTTTAATATTTCGGATACGAAATTTCCTGTTGTTTGTAATTTTAGAATTGGTTAGTTTCTGGTTAATAGTAAAAAACGACTATTACTGGGAAGTATCGTTTTTCAATACCTCCAACTACTATGCTGCTAAAACCCTTGAGGCTTCCAATTATGTGAAGAGTTACATGAATCTTGGTAATGTAAACGACCAACTGGTAAAAGAAAATGCCGAACTCAAAAAGGCAGTGATTGCCATGCAGCAATTGAAGGGTCGGGAAGGAGACTACTATAAAGTTGATTCGGCATTTGCCCAGAGATTTGAATTTAAGGTTGCTAGGGTAGTAAACAATACAGTTAATTTATCGAAAAACTATCTTACGATTGATAAAGGTAAACTGGACGGTATAGAACCCGGCATGGGTGTTATTTGCCCGCAAGGGGTAGTAGGGCAGGTAATGCAATGCTCTGACCATTTCTCACGTGTGTATTCAATTCTTCATTCTGAATTTAATGTTTCGAGTGAAGTGAACAATAAGTCTTTAAGAGCGAAGGGTGAAAAAGCTTTGGGAATTGCCAAATGGGGTGGACTGAACCCAAGAGTAATTGACTTATTGACTATTGATCGTTTCAAACCTATTAAGCAAGGCGACTCGGTAATGACTTCAGAGCAGAACGTTATTTTTCCATCAGGAACAATGGTCGGTAGAATACGTAAACTTAGCGCAAAACAAGACCAGGCTTTTTTTGATATTGAAGTTGAGCTAGCAACAGATTTTCAGAACATTTCTTATGTATATGTTGTGAATAACAAGTTGAAAAACGAACAGGAAAAACTGGAAGAAAGTACCAAACCTGAAATTAAGAAATAAGATTTTAGACAGATCATGGAATGAATAGCCGCTATGCATTCTATGCCAATTATACCCCGGACTTTAGATGAATTCGCAAACAGTCATAAGGCTAGTAATTACTTTTTTTATTTATCTGATATTACAGATTGTGGTGCTCCGCAATTTTGTGTTTTTTGATGTGGCGTTCTGCTTCGTTTATGTGGCCTGTATCTTATTATTGCCTGACGAGATTCCACCTATATGGGTTATCCTGATAAGTTTCCTGACGGGTCTGTTAGTCGATATTTTTTATAATACTGCAGGTGTGCATGCTTCTGCAAGTGTGCTTGTGGGTTACCTGAGAGGGTACATCATAAAATTCCTTTTTCCGACAAAAGGTATTGAGAACGAAATCGTTATATCTCTGAAAGACATGGGTGCCGAACGATTTGTACGTTATGTTGCGATTCTGACTCTGATACATCATTCGACCTTGTTTTTTGTAGAGGCCGGTGGGTTTGATTTCTTTCTGATTACGATTCTGAAAATCATTTGCAGTGTAGTTTTCACTTCATTTATGATTATTATTCTGCAATACGTAAGAGGAAATTGATGTTGTTGGCTGAGAACGATTTTTTGAATCGTATAATTCATCTTATTTAGCGGGTTTTAAAATGCGTTTGTATTCATATATTTTTCTTTTCTTCTGTTTCATTTCCAATTTTTCTTGCCAGACAAAAACCGAGACCACCAGTATTAGCGATGCTGTGGTAGATAGCGCTGCACTAAAACGGAAAGAGGCAAAAATCAGAAAAGATATTAAGGCTGATATAAAAGCGGCTCTGATTGACGAGGTGATGCAGAAGAAACTCGCCCAGGGTTTTAATGGCAATGTGCTGGTTGCTCAGAAAGACGTAATTGTGTATGAAAAAGCCTTTGGCTATGCCAATTTTAAAGATACAGTCCGCAATGTTTTATCCTCAAAGTTTCAACTGGCATCGTTATCCAAAACCTTTACGGCAGTAGCAGTAATGAAACTGACCGAACAGGGAAAACTCGGCCTGGATAATACCGTAAAAGATTATTTCCCGGATTTCCCCTACAATGGTGTTACAGTCAGAAGTTTGCTTTGCCACCGCTCGGGTTTGCCGTTCTATCAATATACATTCGACAAAGCCGTAAGAGAAGCGAAGGTTTACCCGACCAATAAGGAAATGATGCAATGGTTTGCCACTACGCAACCTGTTCCGCCTGTATTTAACCTGCCCGACCATTTCTTTAGCTATAACAATACCAATTATGCTATTCTGGCGGCTCTGGTTGAAAAAGTGTCAGGAAAACCATTTGATATTTATATGCGTGAAAACATTTTTATGCCAGTAGGCATGAAAAACTCGTTCATTGCTACTACCAAAAATGACTCCATCAATATCAACCGTACATACGGCTATCAGTTTGGCCAACGCTTACCAAAGGATTATTATGATGATATTACGGGTGATAAAGGAGTATACTCAACAGTAGAAGATTTATTGAAGTGGTACATAGCGCTGAAAAATAACAAGCTCATCACCAAAGAGTCGTTCAAAGAAATGATTTTGCCACGCAGCTTTGAGCATCCCGGCCTGCGTAATTACGGTTATGGCTTCAGACTATGGGTAAACGCCAAACAACAAACTGATTACATTTATCATACAGGCTGGTGGAAAGGATACAATACCATCATGTTTTTTGACCCGCGCGAAGACTTCGTGATTATTCTGCTAAGCAACCGATACAACCGCTCGGTTTATAATATCAAAGAACTGGTAGACATCATGCACGGTGGCAAGCAATCGAGTGTAGAAGAAAATATTCTTGATGAATAAGCGCCTTTTTTCTAATAGGCAGTAGTATTGGAGTTATTTTACCGGAGCCTCCCTCTTAAAAACAAAATTATGAACTATAAGCAAATTGCCAGTGATGCTACTGCATTTATAAAAAAGAACAAATCCACCGCTAATCAGATTTCATATCTACGCCTTTTTTTAGCTATTCTTGAAGCATACATTCTGTTTATTATCATCAGAGATGGGTCTACCAACTGGCTGATAATAAGTGCAGTGGTCGTTTTAGCTGCCTTTTTCTTCTTTGTGAATTACCATCAGAAGATAATCGAAAAGATTCAATATCACGAGTCAATGCTACAAGTATGTGAGAAGGAAATCCTGGCCGGAGAGGGCGTATATAACCAATTCGGAAATGGCGCTGAGTATCAGGATAAAACCCATTTCTTTTCGTACGATTTAGATATTTTTGGCAATCATTCCATTTTTCAGTTGCTCAACAGAAGCATTACAAAAGCAGGTAGTGATACCCTGGCGAAACAACTGAAGTTCCCTTTTCTGACAAAAGAAGTGATTGAGGCAAGGCAATTGGCTATTGCAGAACTGAGTAATAAGATTAACTGGAGAGTAAATTTTTTAGCAACCGGGAATCTACTAGAAAAAGATGAAAATAAGTATCAGGAACTCATAAGGTGGCTCAAGGTTGAAGATATTGATTTATTAGGGAAATTAAGATTTCTGTTATGGCTGGTACCTGCTGTTAATGCTAGTATACTGGGCCTTTGGATTTTCGATGTGATTTCTTTTAAAGTATGGTTGTTGACGTTAATTCTGCAATCGGCTTTTTCATTTGTTAATATGAAAAAACTTAATGCGTTATACCTAAAAGTCAGTAAGAATACGCCTAATCTGCAAAGGTATAGCCAGTTATTTCAGCACATCGAAAAAGAAGATTTCGCGTCTGCAATGCTGAAAGACTGGAAAAATACCCTGACCCAACCTTCGTATATTTCTGTTGCCATTCAGCAACTGGCAACTATATCGGCCTATTTTGCTGTCAGAAATAGTTTCTTTGCGCCGGTTCTGAATGCGTTTTTTTTGTGGGATTACCAATGTGCGCATCGCTTTGAGCTCTGGAAAAGACAAAACAGCGAAGCATTATTGCAGGCCTTTACGATATTGCACGAGTGGGAGGTGCTGGTAAGTATTGCTTCTTATGATTTTGCTAATGCAACGTATGCGGTTCCGGAGGTTTCAGATAGTGTAATTCTTGATGCTACGCAACTGGGGCATCCGTTGCTCAAAAAAGCGAAAAGTATAAACAACGATTTTGTGATAAATAAAGGTGAGCAGATATTTATTGTAACAGGTGCGAATATGGCCGGAAAAAGTACTTTTCTGAGGGCTGTCGGAGCAAATTATGTATTAGCTATGCTGGGTGCAAGAGTGCGTGCAGAAAGATTTGTTTTCAAGCCGATTCAGGTCTATACCTGTATGCGGATTACCGACTCGATAGATGAAGGAGAATCTTATTTTCATGCAGAATTATTGCGCCTGCAACAAGTGGTAAGGATGCTCGAAACAGGCAATGAGGTATTTGTGATTTTAGATGAGTTGCTGAAAGGAACCAACTCAAGAGATAAACTGCATGGCTCGGAACTGTTTTTAGAAAAGCTAGTGCAATATAAAACAGCCTTTGGTATGATTGCCACCCATGATCTGGATCTGACAAATATGGCGGCAAAGTACCCCGAAAAAATTAAGAATATCTGTTTTGAAATTATAATTGCCGGAGACAAAATGACGTTCGATTATAAGCTGCGACCGGGTGTTACACAAAACATGAATGCGCTGTTTCTGATGAAACAAATGGGTATTGTGTAAACGCAACCTATCTTTTGAAACTCTTGAACAGGCTCCAGATTTTCATCATTACTACACCAAGAACAGCCTCCCTGAAAATCTTGGTTGACATTTTAGATACGCCTCTGGTGCGGTCTGTAAAAATGATGGGTACTTCGGTAATATTGAATTTATAAAGAAAGGCATTGAATTTCATTTCAATCTGAAAGGCATAGCCCACAAACACAATTTTGTCGAGCGGAATGGTTTTTAAGACCTCTCTCCGGTAGCAGATGAATCCTGCCGTGGGGTCCATGATTTTCATGCCTGTTATAAAGCGTACATAAACTCCGGCAAAATAAGACATCAGTACACGTCCTATCGGCCAGTTGACTACATTAACGCCCTTAATGTATCTGGAGCCCACAGCTACATCAAAACCATCTATCTTGGCCGCTTTATACAAACGCACGAGGTCTTCTGGGTTATGCGAAAAATCGGCATCCATTTCATAAATAAACTCATAGCCTTGTTCTATGGCCCATTTGAAACCGTGAATATAAGCAGTTCCTAAACCCAGTTTACCCCTGCGTTCAATCAGGTGCAACTCGTTCGGGTACTCTTCCTGCAATTCTTTTACTTTCAGGGCGGTTCCATCCGGCGATCCATCATCCAGTATCAGCACTTCAAATCTTTCATCAAGACGCATCACCTTTCTGACAATAGCTTCAATATTCTCAATTTCGTTGTAGGTCGGGATTATAACAAGGTTCTCTTTAAACATCTATTTACAATTCAATCTGTTTTAATTTGTTTGTTCTTTTTTTTCTCATCCAGAATATTGAGCGTTTCGTCGTATACCTTTACCATCAGTTCAGGATTCTGCGCATAAAACTTGTAGCTTCCTTTATACAGGGTGGTATCTACTTTGTATTTTGCCATAATTCTACGCTCATATTCAAGATAAACAACCCGGGTAGAATCATACGCCTGAAAACTCAACCTGTTCACTTTAGCCTCTGTTAAGTGAATATCTGCCAGAATCTTTCCCATTGTCTTTATATCAATCACATTATCAGGTGGGGTCGGTTCGCCGATACACGAAATAAGTGTTGAAATAATGGCTAAATGTAAGAATATTTTTTTTGTCAGTATTTTCACTTTATCTTCGTTTTCAGATTAAAGAACAAATTACGGAAAAAAATAATAGATTGATTGCGTTAAAGTTTGTTAATCTCTCTAAAAAAAATGCTAAATTAACAGTTAAAAGATAGTGGTAGAAGATATAATCTCTAAACTCAACAAGTACGAAATAAAAATCCGTAAGGCTGTTGACTCGCAGATGCACGGAAACTTTCGTTCGGTGTTTAAGGGCTCCGGTCTGGAGTTTAGCGACTTACGTACGTATCAATACGGTGATGATGTTCGTACCATTGACTGGATTACAACTGCCAAAGGCCACGGTGCCTACGTGAAGATTTTTAAGGAAGAGAAAGAACAAACGGTGTTCTTTATGCTTGATGTGAGCGCATCGCAAGAGGTAGGGAATAATGGTCAGTTGAAATTGGATACAGCGAAAGAGATTTGTGGGGTGCTGTCGTTATCAGCCATCAAAGAAGCCGGGCACGTGGGTTTATATTGTTTCTCAGACCAGAAAGAGCTGTATTTTAAACCTGCTAATGGTTTGAAACATGGCTATGAAATCATTTTAAGCCTGTTTAAGATGAAACCACTCTCACAGCAAACCAATATTCCTGCGGCTATCGGGTTTGCCCTCAATATCCTGAAGAGGCGTAGTGTGGTGTTTCTGATTTCTGATTTTCTGGATAAAGATTATGAACATAATCTGAAAGCCCTGGCACGTAAGCATGACCTGGTGGTGATACATATCTATGACCAGAGAGAAATAAAACTACCAAGCCTGGGCATAATACCGGTGCTCGATAAAGAGAGTAAACGGACAGTATGGGTGAATACCTCATCGCCTACTTTTAAGAAAGAAATGAAAGAAATGTTTGAGGATAATCAGGAACGACTGGAAAAGCTCTGCAAACAACATAATGCTAATTATCTGGCCATTGATTCAAGAGAAGATTATGTTTCCAAACTTATACAATTGTTCAGAGTCAGAAAGTAAATCAATGCCTAATCAGCCATCTTCTAAAGTCTTATATGCTGCTATGTATATAATGCGTACCAGCCTGATGATTTTTTGTTGCCTGATGTTTAGTGAAACCCAGGCACAGAAGCCTGTTGGTAGATTTCTGACAGATAGTGTTGAATTAGGCCGCCCGTTTGATTACGCCCTGAGTTATTATCATTCTCCTGCTGAAGAAGTGTTTTTTCCGGATACAACCTACAATTTTTACCCATTTGAAATGGTAAGGCGAAACTACTTCACTACCAGCACTACCAATAAACGAAGCCTTGACAGCGTGGTTTATACCCTCGTTACTTTTGATATAAGTAAAACACAAAAATTCAACTTGCCTGTATATATACTCGGGAAACGGGATTGCACTGCGGTCTTTGCAGCTTTGGACTCTGTTTATCTGAAAGAAATGATAAAGACAAGTACAGATGCTCTGATGCTTAAAACTGAAACAAAGTTAATGCCTTTGGAACAGCAGGTCAATTACCCGAAGATTTTAGGGTATCTTTTAGGTTTTTTTGGTATTCTGGGGCTTATTTATGCGTTTTTTGGCAAACGGCTTGAAAAACAGTATCGGTTATTTCTGTTTGGCCGGAGGCATAAGGAGTTTGTAAGTACGTACAGGAAAATAACCCGCGGAACCCTCGATAGTAACAATATTGGCAGGGCGCTGGTGATGTGGAAAGAG
>CALRLN020000047.1:0-18026 GCA_943368675.1 Chitinophaga pinensis
CTTTATCTCAGCTAGTGAAACAGAAGAGTAAAATTAACGATGTAAATAAGGAGTAAAAACAAATAAACGTATAATCATAAGAATCGATGCCAGGAGACACTTTGATAAGATTAAGGGTTAATTTCAGGATATAGATTCTGTTTAAACTCCTAATAAACATATATTTACATAAAATTATTTTAATCACCTTATTATCAATAACAGGCCATTTTAGCACTAATTAATGGTTTTTCCTCAACTTGAGAATACAAAATCTACTGAATAGTATAAAACTTGTTAAAAAACAGATATTCCTAATTGGATTTCTTTGATAATATGTATGAATCTATGTATTTTTGCGGTTCGTTTTTTTACAAGGTTTGCCTTTAACCAATTATCACCTAAAAACACGGACTAAAATCTAAGTATAAAATAAAAACTAATGGCTTTAATTAACAAAATTCGGGAGCGTTCGGGAATCGCAGTTGCAGTTATAGCAGTTGCCCTTATTCTATTTATTGTGGGGGGTGATTTATTCTTCCCAAATAGCGGTAGAGGTGGCTTATTCAGCGGTAGTAAGAATAAAATTGGCGAAATTGCAGGTACCAGCATTGATGCGCAGGCATTTCAGGCAAAATTAGATGCAGCTCGTTCCAGTTATGAACAACAATCAGGAAGAGCATTACAAGAACAGGAAGTGCAACAACTCCGTAATCAGGTGTGGGAGCAAATGATTTTTGATATTGCTTATAAAGAAGAATTTGAAAAATTAGGCTTGAAGGTTACTCCGGATGAATTACGTGAGATGATTCAAGGTACTAAAAACCTTAGCCCGATGATTAAACAACAGTTTACTGACCCTCAGACAGGACAGTACGATCGTAATCGTCATATTGAGTTCATCAATGCGGCCGCAGGTAAACAATTACCGGCTCCGCAACAAATGGCGTGGGACCAGATTAAAGAAAGTGCCGTGCAACAACGTTTGTTAGAAAAATATAATGCATTACTCAGTGCCTCAACTTTTGTAACTACAGCGGAAGCGAAAAAAGAATATGAAGGCCAGGTAACTAAAGCAGATGCCAAATATTTGTACGTACCTTATTTCAGTGTAAACGATACTACTATTAAAGTAACAGACAGTCAATTATCAGATTACCTTAGCAAACATAAAAAAGAATATGTTGGCTATGATAGCCGCTCGTTCGACTACGTGGTATATCAGGTGGCCCCTACTAAAGAAGACAGCTCTGCTCTTTATGAAGACATCAAATCTTTTGCTAAGGGTTTAGCAGCAGCTACCGACCCGCAAGCGTATGCCTCAATTAATTCTGAAATCAGACTTCCATATGAGCGTTCTGCAAGCCAGTTAGGTGCTGATTTGAAAACTGCTTTGGCAACGGCTATTCCGGGTGCCGTAATCGGACCATTCAAAGAGGGCAATGTTTATTCTATTCATAAATACGAAGGAACTACCACTGATACCACTTATACAGTCCGCGCAAGTCATATCCTGATTCCTGCTGCGGCAACTGCTCCTGATTCAGTAAAGGCTTCGGCTCGTAAAAGAGCAGAAGAACTATTAGCCCAGTTGAAACAAGGCGCTGATTTTGCTACGCTGGCACGTACCAATAGTCAGGACGGATCAGCTCAGCAAGGTGGAGATTTAGGTTTCTTCAATAAGGGTAGAATGGTAAAGCCTTTTGATAATGCGGTTTTTGGATTTAGCGGAACAGGGTTAATTCCGAATATTGTAGAAACAGAGTTTGGATACCACATTATCAAGGTTACTGAACCAAAAACGAATATTAAATATAAAGTTGCCACCATCAGTCGTGAATTACAAGCAAGTGAATCAACACGTAACGCCATCTATCAGAAGGCTGAAACTTTGCGTGCAAGTGTAAGCTCCGATAAAGAATTTGAAGAGGCTGTAAAGAAAGATCCGAAGCTTGTAATGCTGAAAGCTGAAAGGGTTTTCCCTGATGCTGCTGCTTTTAATACTATACAAAATGCGCGTGAAGTGGTATTGTGGGCATTTAATGATGATACAAAAGTAGGTTCGGTTTCAAACAGGGTTTTTGAAATAGGCGATAATTTTATTGTAGCGGCTATTAAATCTAAATCAGACAAAGACGAACCTAAAGTTGATGATTTCAGAGATGCCCTGACAGCTAAGGTACGTAATGAAATCAAAGCTGAGCAAATCATGAAAAAACTGGCTGGTGCCGGTTCAGGCCCACTTGAGCAGATTGCTGCAAAATATGGCGCAGGTGCTATTGTTGAAGCCGCAAACCAAATCAGCTTTGCCACAGGTTTATTGACTACACCGGGTGTTGACCCGATTGCTATCGGTAAGATTTTCAGTTTGGCCTCAGGAAAACGTTCGAAACCATTTGTAGGTGAAAACGGCGTGTTTATTGTAGAAACTACTTCGCTTACACCTGCTCCTGCCATTGCTGATTACTCACAATACAAAACACAGGTTATGCAACGTTCAGGTGGTTTTGGTGCTTCTTACCTGGCTAACCAGGCTATCCGTGATAACGCCAATATCAAAGATAACAGAGCGAAATTCTTCTGATAAAAACAGACAGATGATATATAAAAACAGCAGCCCGAAAGGCTGCTGTTTTTTGTTACAGACTATATTCACTATTTTCTTATTTGCCCGGCATTATAACCCTTCGCCTGCCATTCTTCCAATCTCCCGTTCATTGTTCTGAACCATAGTGGCGGAACCAAAGAAATCAATATCATCATGGTATAGCCATAGGGCAATTGCGGACTTTCATCAAAATGTCGTAGAACCTGATAAGGTCTTGAAGCATAAGCATGATGATCCGAATGGCGTTGTAAATGAAAAAGCATCAGATTGCTGTAATAATGATTGGCATTCCATGAATGTAGCGGATTTACTTTTTCGTACCTTCCAGGTGCAATTTCTTTGCGCATAATACCGTAATGCTCTATATAATTCACACACTCTAAAGAAAGTATAGCAATGATGCTTTGAACAATAAGAAACACAGGAATAATCCACTCAAACTTACCTGACAAAGCACTGAATCCTAATGTCAGGCTAATACAAAACAGAATGGGTAAAACAACGGCCCAGATCATCTCATTATGCCATGACCATGTAGCCAGGTGTTGTTTTGCTAACTGCCTTTTCTCAATATGCCATGCACTTCTGAAACTCCCGATAAGCGTTTGTTTCCAGAACGAAAAAATATTCTGATTCTTCCGGGCAGTAGCGGGGTCGAGAGGGGTAGCCACATGAGTATGATGCCCCCGGTTATGCTCTATCAGAAAGTGCATATAGCCAACGGTCATCAAAGCAGCTTTGGCATGAAATTGTGCCCACGGGCTGATACGATGCCCTAATTCATGGGCTACATTAATAATAGTAGAAGCGTATACCCCCTGGCTAAGCATCAAGCCTGCTACCTGCCACCATGTAAGGTTATCATAAATAAGAATGTAACAACCCCATAACAACATAAAATATTGTATATATACATGAGAGTACACCAATACATCGAAATACTTGTCTTTAACCAGTTTCTCATATTCTTCTGTACTGGCATTCTGCGAATCCCGGCTGATGACTGCATCTAATATAGGAACAAGGATATATCCATAGACAAATACAAAGAAAGTCCAGTTATGGCTGATAAAATAATAGCCTGACAACATAAAGAGAATAAAAGAATACCCCCAGGCAAAGCCAATTTTTTTGCGGATATGCATAATTTTAAAAATTTAGTAAATACTTACTATCAGGGTTTTACAAAACTTGTATTTTTGCTACTAATATACAACCCATGAGACCCTTTACCCTGAACTAATGACGGAATTTTTCATTTTTTTAAAATTAGGTTATCAGCACATAACCGACATTCATGGTTATGACCATATCCTTTTCGTAGTGGCGTTATGTGCCATTTATCGCATAACTGATTGGAAAAAAATATTGATTCTTGTTACAGCTTTTACCATTGGTCATTCAATAACACTGGCTTTGGCCGCCTTAAACGTGATTGAGTATAGTACTGATCTGATAGAATTTCTGATTCCGGTTACGATTATCTTTACTTGTATTACAAACCTTTTTCATAAAAGTAGTGATAGTGTGCTTGATATTGAGCATTTTTCTCCGGTCAGATACTTTCTGGCCTTAGGCTTTGGTCTTATTCACGGTATGGGTTTTTCTAATTACCTGCGCAGCTTATTAGGTAAAGACGAAAACATTATTCCGCAACTATTTGCTTTCAACGTTGGGCTGGAATTTGGCCAGGTACTGATTGTGGCAATTACTATGGGATTCTCTTTTCTGATACTAAACGGATTTCAGGTCAAGAAACACACCTGGAACCTCATTCTTTCGAGCTTTGTGGCCGGGGTAGCATTTAAATTAATGACCGAGAAGTGGTTTTTTTAAAAAGAATATCACCTAAATTGCGTGAGTATCAGTGAATAAATTTCTCTAACTTCGCAAATATTTTATATCATCATCCGAACTGTATAATTAACCTTCATCAAAGTATGAAAAAACTAGCTATTCTTGTTGGTTCGATTGTATTTGGAGCCTTGTCTGTAAACGCACAGCAGGCACCTTCTACACAATACAATGCCAATACAAAATTTGAACAAATGGGTACAGGCTTTCCTACGCCTAATACCTTTCGTACCGCTGCGGGCTCTCCGGGAAGAGACTACTGGCAACAAAAAGCCGACTATGACATCAAAGCCGAGCTTGACGATACTAACCAGAGTATCACAGGTACCGAGAAAATCACCTATACCAGCAATGCGCCTGAAGAGCTGCGTTATTTATGGTTACAACTAGACCAGAATGTATTTGCAAAAAACTCCGATGGTAATATTACCCGTCAGTCTGCCATTAATCCTACCAATGGTTCTAGTTTTACCAGTCTGGCAAATATGAGCGGCGCAGGTGATAAAGACTATGGGTATAAGATATCAGCAGTAAAAGATGCGGCCGGTAAAGATTTACGCTATACCATCAATGGTACCATGATGCGTATCGACTTACCCACACCATTGGCTAAAGGGATGTCTTTTGTGTTTCAGGTAGATTGGAAATTCAATATAGTGGATTTAAAATCTTCGGCAGGTGCGGGCGCCCGCAGTGGTTATGAGCTTTTCCCTAAAGACGGCAACGTGCTTTATGAAATTGCACAGTGGTTTCCCCGTATGGCAGTGTATGATGATGTAAATGGCTGGCAACACAAGCAATTCTTAGGCCAGGGAGAGTTTACACTTCCTTTTGGCGATTATAAAGTAGCGCTTACCGTGCCAAATGACATGGTATTGGGTGCAACAGGTGAATTGCAGAATCCGAAAGATGTTTTAACAGCTACACAAACGAAACGTCTGGAGCAGGCAAAAACTTCTAAAACTCCGGTGTTGATTGTAACACAGGCAGAAGCAGAAGCCGCAGAGAAAGGAAAGCCAACCGGCAAAAAAACCTGGATTTATGTAGCAAAAAACGTACGTGATTTTGCCTTTGCTACCTCACGTAAATTCATCTGGGATGCCAAACAGGTAGATGTAGAAGGTAAAAAAGTATGGGCGATGTCTCTTTATCCAAAAGAAGCGAATCCGCTTTGGGGACAATATTCAACCCGTGTAGTGGAGCATACTTTAGTTAATTATTCAAAACGTTCAGTGGCTTATCCATATCCGGTGGCCTATTCTGTACATGGTACTGTCGGAGGAATGGAGTATCCGATGATGAGTTTCAATGGAGCACGACCTGAGGCAGATGGTACTTATTCAGAAGGTACTAAAAACTTTTTGATTCTGGTAATTATTCATGAAGTGGGGCATAACTTCTTCCCGATGATTGTAAATTCTGACGAACGCCAATGGTCATGGATGGACGAAGGTCTGAACTCTTTTCTGGAAGGTTTAACCTGTCTGGAATGGGACAGAAACTTCCCTGCAACTGGTATTGAACCCCAGTATATCACAGGCTATATGAAGCTTGACGCCAATAAGCAAAACCCGATTATGAGTAGCTCTGATAACATCATTCCGGGTACTTTTGGTCCTAATGCCTATTCAAAGCCCGCTACCGGCCTGAATATCCTGCGTGAAACTATCATGGGGCGTGAGTTGTTCGATTACGCGTTTAAAGAATATTCCCGTCGCTGGGCATTTAAACATCCGACACCTGCCGATTTCTTCCGCACAATGGAAGATGCATCCGGGGTTGATCTGGACTGGTTCTGGAAAGGATGGTTCTATAGCGTTGAAGCAGCTGATCAGGCTATAGCCAATGTAGAATGGTATAGCATAGATACACAAGATCCGGCTAAACAAAAGGCGATGGCTAAGGCTGATGCAGATGCTAAAAAAGAGACTTTGAGCAATATCCGCAATAAAACTGATATTAAACAAACCGTTGTTGAGGCAGACTCAACCATGAGAGATTTTTATAATTCTTATGATAGATATGCCGTAACAGATGCAGATAAAAAGAAATACGAGCAATACCTGTCGACCCTGACAGCCGACGAGCGCAAAATGATAGAAGAGGGTAAGAATTTCTATGTATTGAGCCTGAAAAACAAAGGAGGCCTTGTAATGCCCGTTATTATCAGAATGGAGTTTGAAGATGGCACCTTTGAAGATGTGAGGATTCCGGTTGAGTTGTGGAGAGTGAATGATAAAGAGGTGAAAAAGACTTTGGTAACTACCAAGAAGGTAGCGAAGTTTAAACTGGATCCTTATCATGAAATACCTGATATCGATACTTCTGATAATACCTTTCCTAAAGAACCTGAGCAGCCGACCCGTTTCCAGGCCTTTAAACAAAGAGGTTTTGGTGGTGGCGGCCCGAACCCGATGCAGGAAGCAAAGAAAAACCAACCATCTGGTGTACAGACAAGTGGAGAGAAGAAATAAAGGAAATAATGCTTAAATTTAGCCGGAGAGAAACCTTTCCGGCTTTTTTTATTCAACAAACCACTGGCTTAATTATGCAAACTTTAAAATTGTCAATAGAAAACCATATTGCGCATGTTATTCTCAACCGTCCGGAAAAAGCCAATGCGCTTAACCAGTCAGCATGGGACGAAATCAAAGAGATTTTTGAAAATCTTGAAGATAATCCCGAAGTCAGGGTAATTGTATTGGAAGGCGGCGAAAGTAATCATTTCTGTGCAGGGATTGATTTAAGTTTATTGATGTCGGTATCGCAGACTGATATTACCTGTGAGGGTAGAAGAAGAGAAAAAGTGAGAAAAGATGTATTTCGCTTGCAGGCTCCCATCAATACTATTGAGAACTGTTCAAAACCTGTTCTGGTGGCTGTTCATGGTGGCTGTATCGGCGCTGGGGTAGACCTTATTTGCGCCTGCGACATGCGTTATTGTACAGAGGATGCATACTTTACCATTAAAGAGATAGATATGGGCATGGTGGCCGATTTAGGCACCTTACAACGCCTCCCTAAACTGATAGGCGATGGGATAGTACGTGAGATGGCCTACACAGGCAGGAATGTAGATGGTATGGAAGCAGAAAAGATACGCCTGGTTAATAGGGTTTTTCCGGATAAAAATACAATGATGGACGAGGTGTTTAAATTAGCCGCTACAATTGCTTCTAAATCACCAATATCCATCCGGGGCACTAAACATATTTTGCTACATACCAGAGACCACTCCGTAACTGACGGTCTGAACTATATGGCTACATGGAATGCCGCCATGCTGCTTTCAAATGATTTGCAGGAGGCATTTATGGCTAAGATGCAGAAAAGGGATGCTGATTTTGAGGATTAAGTGTTTTTTTTGTGGGGCGAACTTCCAGTTAGCCAAGTGTAACGAAAAACAGATACCCACTTAATTCTTACCCACTGCGAACTGAAAGTTCACCCCACAATGTTTTAGAAAACCATAAAAAAATCCCCGTTAAACAAATAACAGGGATTCTTCTATATTTTATTTCAACCAGCTTATGCCAATGCAAAAGCACCTTTGCTTTCATAACGTTTACGCTCGTTTTCGTCAAGGTAAATTTTACGCATACGAATCGACTTAGGGGTGATTTCCAGGTATTCATCTTTCTGGATATACTCCATCGCATCTTCTAAAGAGAAATTGATTTTCGGAGCAATACGAACGTTGTCATCTGAACCCGAAGCACGCATATTCGTTAATTTCTTCGCTGTCTGAAGATTCACCACAATATCGTTCTGACGGTTATGCTCACCTACTACCATACCCATATAAATATCTTCATTCGGGTCGATAAAGAATACGCCTCTGTCCTGTAATTTATCAATCGAATAAGGTGTAGCAGGGCCATTACCCATCGAAATCAATGAACCATTGATACGACCCGGAATAGCGCCTTTAAATGGCTCGTATGCTTTAAAACGGTGATTCATGATAGCCTCACCATAAGTAGAGGTCAATACGTTTGAACGCAAGCCAATCAAACCACGTGACGGGATATTGAACTCAAGGTGTTGTAAATCACCTTTCGGTTCCATAATCAACAATTCACCTTTGCGTTGTGTTACCAGCTCAATTACTTTTCCTGCGGTTTCTTCCGGCACATCAACAACCAAAGTCTCAACAGGTTCCAGTCTTTCGCCGTTTTCTCCTTCTTTATATAATACCTGTGGTTGTCCTACCTGCAATTCATATCCTTCACGACGCATCGTTTCAATCAGAACCGACAAGTGAAGAATACCACGGCCAAACACGATAAATTTATCTTCTGTTTCACCTGTTTCTACACGTAGAGCAAGGTTTTTCTCTGTTTCTTTCATCAGGCGGTCACGTAAGTGGCGTGATGTTACAAACTTGCCTTCTTTACCGAAGAACGGAGAGTTATTGATGGTGAACAACATATTCATTGTTGGCTCATCAATAGAAATACGTGGTAATGCTTCCGGATTTTCAGCATCGGCAACAGTATCACCAATTTCGAAATCTTCAATACCTATTACCGCACAAATTTCTCCCGACTCAACCTCAGTAACTTTTGCTTTGCCTAAGCCTTCAAAAACATGAAGCTCTTTGATACGCATCTTTTTAGCACTACCATCTGCTTTGCAAAGTGCCACCTGCATACCTTCTTTCAAAACACCTCTGGCAACACGGCCAATAGCAATACGACCTACGAAAGATGAATAATCTAAAGAGGTAATCTGCATTTGTGCTGTACCTTCTACAACCGGAGAAGCAGGAATATGCTCAATGATAGCATCCAGTAAAGGAATAATATCAGTCGTTGGTTTTTTCCAGTCTGTGCTCATCCAGCCTTGTTTTGATGAACCATATAAGCAAGGGAAATCCAATTGGTCTTCAGTTGCATCAAGGTTAAACATCAAGTCAAACACTTGCTCGTGTACTTCTTCCGGACGGCAGTTTTCTTTATCTACTTTATTTACTACTACAATTGGTTTCAAGCCTAATTGCAGGGCTTTTCCTAATACAAAACGGGTTTGAGGCATAGGTCCCTCAAAAGCATCAACTAATAAAATAACGCCATCGGCTAGTTTTAACACACGCTCTACCTCGCCTCCAAAGTCGGCGTGACCAGGAGTATCTATAATATTGATTTTAACATCGTTATAACGCACAGATACGTTTTTCGACACAATGGTGATTCCGCGTTCACGTTCAAGGTCATTATTATCAAGAATCAAATCACCAAATTCCTGATTTTCTCTGAAAATTTTTGAAGCATGAATAATTTTGTCAACCAGTGTTGTTTTACCGTGGTCAACGTGGGCAATGATGGCAATGTTTCTAATATTTTGCATTGAAGTCTTACTGTTATCGTAATGCGCCAATCTTTACCCCAACGCATCACGGATAAACGACTAACGAACTACACCTTTTTAAAATAAACTGCAAAATTAGAAAAATACAATGAGAAATCCTCATTTTTCTATAATAATCCTATGATTATGAAATTGTTAATAAGAATAGTACAAAAAACGAAGCATTTTGCACAGCAGTTTATTTTAATAAAGTATATACGAAAGCCTGGGGAAAATATAAATTTATATATAAAGGCTAATGATGGTCACAAGCAAAAAAGTATAATCGGGGATACTTTTTTAGATTTTTACAAAAATGATATGCTTCTGTCTGAATTTTAAAACTCGTTCAGAATAATTACTTTTGATTCTACAGTATTTGAGATATTCCCGGACCGGTCTTTGATTGTAATCTGGTATTTCAACGAATCCTTCTTAGGTGTAAAGTCCTGAAAGTAAACTAATGAGTAATCAAGCTTCCCTTCAATCGGCCCTTTCTTATTATCACTTTTAAGACGCGGAAAAAAACCTGAGTAAGGAACCTCCTGGGGGACTTCCTTAAAAACACCGTTTTTCTGACGGAAGATGCGGATAATATAATTGAAGTCTTGTTTTTCTACCGCTACCTTTTTCTCTTCCTCGTTCAGTCCTAAATCTCCGTCACCGTCCTGAAATTTGATGGTAAGGATAACCGAATCTTTTTTAGAACCTGAAAACTGATCTAATCTGATTTCTTTACGCAAATCACTGAACTCAATATAGGGTTTTATATCAAAAGATATTTCTTTATAACAACCTGTCATTAAAGCCATTACACTAAAAACAGCCAATACTGAAACCTTTTTCATTTCTTATCTGTAATTTTATAAGCAATTTAGTATAAAAAAGATAGTTTAGAGTTTATCGCCAATAAATATTTATTGATCAGCTCTTAAGCTATTAATTAATCTTTTTCATGGGTATCCGCGACGAACTAAAATCGGCAGTCCTGCAAATCAATGATCATTCTCAGAATCCGCATACTTTTGAGGAGCTGGCCTTAGAAATTTTCCGTTTTCAGGCATCTGCCAATCCTGTCTATAAAGAGTATCTGAGCTTTCTGCGAGTTAATCCTCAAAAAATTGACCGCCTGGAGAAAATCCCTTTTCTGCCAATCCAGTTTTTTAAATATCACAAAATTATTACCGACAATGCCCCTACACAAATAGTTTTTGAAAGTAGCGGTACTACTCAGCAGAATACCAGTAAGCATTACGTAAGCGATCTGCCATTTTACGAGTACATCAGTCAGAAGATTTTTGAGCAGTTTTACGGCCCCATCACCGACTATCATATCCTGGCATTGCTTCCATCATATCTTGAACGAAATAATTCGTCACTGGTGTATATGGTGCAGAGTTTTATTTATCGCACTTATTCCCGTGAGTCAGGATTCTACCTTAATAATACGGCAGAATTACTCGGGAAGTTACAGCACTTATCAGAAAACTCTCAAACGCACCGAAAAGTTTTACTGATAGGTGTAACTTTTGCATTGCTTGATCTGGTAGAGGATGAAAAGAACCTGGATTTCATTCGAAACTTTAAGGATAAGTTGATAGTGATGGAAACAGGGGGCATGAAAGGCCGGCGAAAAGAGTTACTCAGAGAAGAAGTACACAAGATACTGACAAGCCATCTGCCCGTTCGGCATATCCACTCTGAATATGGCATGACCGAGCTGCTATCACAGGGCTATTCTAAAGGTGATGGTGTGTTTGAATTGCCTGGTACAATGAAAATTCTGCTTCGGGAAATTAACGATCCTTTTAAAATAATCCCATCGCAATTTCGCTCAGATATTTCTAAAGAAACAACTATCCGTGGAGGCATCAACATAATAGACCTGGCTAATATAGATTCATGCAGCTTTATCGAAACGCAGGATCTGGGTGCTTATCAGATAAATACTCAGCAATTCAGTGTTATCGGGCGGTTTGATAATTCGGATATCCGCGGTTGTAATCTTCTGGTAGTTTAGGCTTGCAGATATTTATTTAAAGTTCGCAATACCGGAGGCAGATAACTTGTGCCAAAAATATTGACATGAACCATCAGCGGGTAGATATTGTAGATGGGTATTCTTTCGTCGAAGCGTGGCTGTAATGGGAAACTCTCATGATAGGCTTCATAAAAACGATTATCGAAGCCACCAAAAAGGGTCGTAAAGGCCATTTCCATTTCCCTGTTGCCATAATAGACAGCAGGATCAACCAGGCAGGGGAGCCCTTTTTCATCAGTAATTACATTGCCCGACCATAAATCTCCATGCAGTAAAGCGGGTTGTTCAGTTGGTAACAGGTTATGCAGGATTTTATAAAATTGCTGAAACTTATTGTATAAATCTTTGCTGATCAGGTCATTATAATAGGCTAAACCCGCCTGAATATTGAGTCTCTTTTCTATAAAGAAGTTCAGCCAGTCAGTATGTGGCTCATTATTTTGCTGCAAAGAACCTATATAGTTATTAAAATGCAAACCAAATGAATCGCTGGACTGCCTATGCAGTGCAGCCAGATTTTGTCCGAATACATCCCAGTAGTCCAGATTGGGTTTGGCGTATTCTATATTTTCCAGAATCAGATAATCCTGCCCGTCGCGTCGTCCCCAGTTAATCACCTCCGGAATCCGTATCACTGCTGCTTCACGCAATAAGTTCAACCCGTTTGCCTCTGCCTCAAACATCCCTTCATGGTTGCGGGTATTGTATTTAATAAAATACTTCCCTTCGTTTGTATGTATCTGTACTGTTACATTGATGTTTCCACCCTGCAGCAAACGATATTCATTCACCTGTACATCCCGCCCTAAGGTTTCAAAAAGGACACCCTCAAAGAATTGAAATTGATCTTCTGCCGTTTGCATAAGCCTGACACCAAATGAATTTTTTAAGTGTATATTTAATTGGGTTTTCTAACCTGAAAAAAACCTTCTTCTCAGATTGGAATTCGCAAAACTATGCTCTTAAGCATGCACTTATTTCAATACGATTAGCAAAATAAAAAATTCTCATTAAATTTTCCGAACTTTGTCTGCGAAATTAAGGCACTATGAATGGCAGTCAAAGCCCGGGCAACTGCTTTTTGAAATTATTAACGCAAGTACAACGAATTTTATTCTCGGATAATTTATTCCAGCGCATACATGAAAAGAAATCTGGCTATTTTAGGCTCAACGGGTTCAATAGGTACACAGGCATTAGAGGTGGTAGCGGCAAATCCTGATATTTTTGGAATTGAAGTACTCACGGCTCAGAATAATGCCGACCTGTTAATTGAGCAGGCAGCAAAGTTCCGGCCTAATGTAGTGGTCATATCAAATGAGACTTTATATGATAAAGTTTTTTCTGCGCTTGACCCCCTGGATATTAAAGTTTATGCAGGTGATAAGTCTCTTTCATCAGTTGTTCAGATGGAGTCAGTTAATATGGTGCTGACGGCTTTAGTCGGTTATGCAGGCTTAATTCCTACCATTGCTGCTATTAAAGCAGGTAAGCACATTGCCCTTGCCAATAAAGAAACGCTGGTGGTAGCCGGAGAACTGGTAACAGATTTAGCCGACAAAAACAGAGTAGATGTTCTCCCGGTTGATTCCGAACACTCAGCTATTTTTCAATGTCTGGTTGGTGAATTCCATAACCCCATTGAGAAAATCATCCTTACTGCCTCGGGAGGGCCTTTCCTGGGTAGAGATAGAGACTTTCTGAAGAGTGTAACTAAACTTCAGGCCCTGAAACACCCTAACTGGAGCATGGGCGCTAAAATTACAATAGATTCAGCCTCTTTGATGAATAAGGGACTGGAAGTAATTGAGGCCAAATGGTTATTCGGACTTACACCCGACCAGATTGAGGTAGTGGTGCATCCACAAAGCATTATTCATTCGATGGTGCAGTTTGAAGACGGAAGTATCAAAGCACAGATGGGCTTACCCGATATGCGGGTACCTATTCAGTTTGCCTTGTCTTATCCCAATCGACTAAAATCTGATTTCCCCAGATTCGATTTTACTAAGTATCCTTCGCTTACTTTTCAACAGCCGGATATACAGACTTTCAGAAACCTGGGTTTCGCCTTCGATGCCCTTAATAAAGGCGGTAATATGGCCTGCATCATTAATGCTGCCAACGAAATAGCCGTGGCGTCTTTTTTACGTGATGAAATAGGATTTCTTGAAATGTCTGATCTGATAGAAGACTGTATGCACAGGGTAAGTTTTGTAAAAACCCCGAGCTTAGAAGACTATATCAGGACTGATGAAGAAACCCGCCGTATTGCGATGGAGTTTTCTTTTTAGTTTGATGCGTTTTATAATATATATACAGAACTTCTTGTATTAAGCAAAGGGTTAAAGAGTATCCTGCCAATCAACTTTCCGGTGGCGCAGAATGTGCCATTAACACCTGTCTATTACACTTTTATAGTTTAACTACCAAAAACTAAGTATCTTTGCAAGAAATTATAAAGATATGAAACAGCCTTTTTATGTTCTTTACGAAGACAATCACATCATAATTGTCAATAAGGCAGCAGGAGTTTTAGTACAAGGCGATGCCACTGGAGATAAGACTTTATCAGACTACGTAAAAGACTATATCAAAAAAAAATATAATAAACCGGGCGATGTATTTCTGGGAACAGTACATCGTCTTGACCGGCCAGTAAGTGGCCTGGTGGTTTTTGCCCGTACATCAAAGGCACTTGAGCGCATGAACGAATTGTTCCGTAAAAGAGAAATTCAGAAAACCTATTGGGCAGTAGTAGGCAAAAAACCAGAAAAGAAAAGCGGTAAACTGACCCACTATCTGGTAAAGAACGAAGAGAAGAATATCGTTACAGCTTATGAAACTGAGGTAAAAGGTTCGCAGAAAGCGGAGTTAAACTATCGGTATCTTGGTGAAATTAATCATTATCATTTATTAGAAGTATTTCCGATTACAGGCCGTCCGCATCAAATCAGGGTGCAATTGGCCAGCATGGGATGTCCGATCAGAGGAGATATTAAATATGGTTATCCAAGAACCAATCCGGAGGGTAATATTAATCTTCATGCCCGTCGTTTGTATTTTATTCACCCGGTCAAAAAGGAACCTATTCTCTGCAAAGCTCCATTGCCGGAAAATCCTTTCTGGGAGGAGTTTTTAGAACTTGAAACTGAAGATATCAAAACAGAAAACCTGGATTTCCTATACTAAGAGATTCACAGGCAATTATGAAAGGAATATTGTCTCATTGACAATATTTCCGTAATTTGTTTGCATCAATCAACCCCATAATTTATTAAAATGAACCGTAGAAATTTTCTTTCAAAGAGCGCTATGGCAGCAGGAGCTTCAGCTTTGCCTATTGGTACTGCCTTAGCATCAGAAAAACAACCGAACTCTGCAAGCCCTGCTGCTGACAAATTCAAACTCTTATATGCACCGCATTTCGGGATGTTCGAAAATTCGGCCGGAAAGGACCTGGTAGACCAATTGAAATTTATGGCTGATAATGGTTTCATGGCATTAGAAGATAATGGCATGTTGAATCGGTCGGTAGATGAGCAGAAGAAAATAGGGGAGACATTGGCCAAATTGAACATGAAGATGGGCGTATTTGTGATTGATGGTGGAGATAACTGGAAAATATCTTTAACAACCGGAAAAAAAGAGTTTTTAGAGAACTTCCTGAAAACCTGTCGCACATCGGTAGAAGTAGCCAAACGGGTAAATGCCAGATGGGCAACTGTGGTACCTGGCTTTTTTGAAAGAAGATTGCCGATTGGTATTCAGACAGCTAATGTAATAGATGCGCTTCGCCGTGCCTGCGATATATTAGAGCCTCATAACCTCACAATGGTGTTAGAGCCATTAAGTGATACTCCGGAATTATTCTTACGTAATTCAGACCAGACCTACATGATCTGTAAGGCAGTAAACAGCCCTTCTTGTAAGATTTTATTTGATATGTGGCATATGCAACGTAATGAAGGACGCATGACACAAAATATGGACTGGTGCTGGGACGAAATCGCCTATTTTCAGATAGGAGATGAACCGGGTCGTAATGAACCAACCACCGGAGAGGTAAACTATAAAAGTCTGTTCAAACATATCTATGATAAATCAAAAGCTAAAAATCAGGAATTTATCCTGGGTATGGAACATGGAAACGCCTATAAAGGCTTGGATGGAGAGAAAAAACTGATAGAAGCTTATCGATGGAGTGATAATTTCTGAGATTGAACACAGTTTAAAATAAGAAAAGGGTATCAGGAACGCACCTGATACCCTTTTCTTATGCCTCATGTTCAAGCCATTGAAAATAAAAAAGCCTTATTCAGTAATGAATAAGGCCCTTGTGCTATCTAAGCCAAGAATTATTTCTTAGTAGTATCAGCAGCAGCTGTAGTATCAGCGGCAGCAGTTGTATCAGGTGCCATAACTGAAGTAGCAGTTGTGTCTACTGTAGTTGAATCAGCAGCTGATTCAGATTTAGAAGTACAAGCGGCCAAAGAAGCCATACCAGCTACGAATAAAATTGCAAATACTTTTTTCATTTCTTTTATGATGTTTTGAGGTTTGAAACGCATTGCAAATTTAAGTTCATTTTAAGATATAAAGCAAGGGTTTCTTAAATTTTTTTTAAAATCACCTTAAATATATCTTAAGAAATCAATAGCATCTTGGTATTGTACAATTTTATCTGTTATTCCGGGTCTTTATTTTATCATAAAGTCCGGTACTTCTAAAGGTAAGAAACTTATGACCGAAATAGTTGGCAAGAAAACTGAAACCCATTCCTACAACATGCGAGCCTTTTTCACGGGCAAAAAGAGAATACTCTGAAAAATACTTATTGGCTACCTGGTCGAGCGTAAGCGAAGAAACGCCTACCTGTATTCCCCAGGCAACAAGGGCAATAATCAGAAATTTAACTGATTCCCGGCGTGTATTACCTGATTCTCTGGCAGAAAAAGCAAAAACTTTTGCAGGAATAAAACTTACAATTGTGGCGGTTAAATACCCTGCGGAAACGCTAAGGTTAAATGCAGGCTTATCCGCAAAGCCCAGATAAAGAAAGAGTGATTTGTAGGGGATTTGTGTGATAAAGTTTGTGCCGGCACCTAGTATAGCTGTAAGGAAAAAAGAAATAAAACTTCTTAACTCCTTATTTTTTATCTTTTTTATTGTCTTAAGCAAGATTGTATGATTTAAAATATAATCTTAATCACATTAAGCCGCGCAATAAATCCGGGAAAAGCCCGAGCAGTATAGAACCGAACGTGGTGATTCCGAGAATTATTTTATAGAAGGGTGTTAAGCTGATTGATTCGCCTTCACCTTCTCTCATATAAGCAGCAATAATCGGCTTGAAATAATAATAGATGCCTACTGCCGACATAAGGATAGCTACTACTAACAACCAGATATGCCCTCTGAAGGCTGCATCTGAAAAGACATAGAATTTACCCCAGAAACCTGCTGTCAACGGAATACCAGCCAGAGAAAGCATTGAAATAGCTAATGTAAAAGCCAGAAACGGATTTCTTTTCGATAGGCCGTTCAATACAGAAATACTTTCGTCAGGTCTGCCATCAACCAGTTTTTCTTTAGATACTACCATTAGTACTCCAAAGGCACTGACTGTAGCCAGAGAATAAGCTAATGAATAGAATATGATCGAATCGTCTGACTTATTGCTTAAGCCCACTACTGCCATCAACATATATCCGGCATGAGATATACTCGAAAATGCCAGCATACGCTTAAAGCTGCTTTGAGACACGGCTGTGATATTACTGATTAATAAGCTTAGCACAGTCATGATAATAACCATAACCCACCAGAAACTATAAATAGGTGAGAATGATACTTCTAATACACGATAAATAGCTGCAAATCCGGCTGTTTTTACAATAGTAGACATAAAAGTTGTAAAAATAGTCGGTGCCCCTTCATATACATCGGGTGTCCAGAAGTGGAAAGGCGCAGCAGATACTTTAAATAAAAGACCTATTAATAAGAAGGTAACGCCCACATATAAATAAACAGGGCCACTACCGAACTGTGCCTGTAATATTACTGCACGTGCCGCATCAATATTAAAAGAGTAGTTAGCGCCATAAAGCATGGCAATACCAAATAACATGATACCTGTAGCAAAAGAACCCATTAAAAAATATTTAAGGGCTGCCTCGTTGCCTCTCAGATTAC
>CALRLN020000048.1:0-17485 GCA_943368675.1 Chitinophaga pinensis
CTATAGAAACCTCTCTTTTCTTGCACCTGAATCTTTAGTTTTTCTTCACTTTCGGAGATTCAAAAATCATCTTTCCACGCTCGTCATATTCTCGTATCACGTATGACTCAAAAGCGGTGTCGAAGCAGTCTTTGCCGTATTGTACTTCTTTTTTACGTCTGTTTCCGGTAGGATAATATTCTACCCATTGGCCAACCTTTACGCTGTCGTCCATCATTCCCTGTTCAGCAAGTGTTCCGCTCTCATTGAACAAAAAGTATTCGCCTGTTATTTTATTGAAGCTTCTGGGAAGTACTTCTTTGATTTTGCGCTGCGACTCATCATAATAACTGATAGTGGCATCGCGGGTAAATCCTTTATCAAAATATTCTTTATTCAGCAGGTTATAGTTTTTATCGTATAATTCCCAACGGCCATGCTTTGTGCCCATGTAATACCAGCCATCTTCTATCAATACATCACCTAAATATTTCTTATACGGCCCATGCATCAGATCATTTCTTTCTTTGTCCCGTCCTATTCCTTCTACAATCCGGTTGGCTTTATGATCAAACCAGTATAAACGACGGCTGTATAAATCCGGCTGTTTATATTCTTTTAAGGTATAAAACTCTGTATATGTAAGCCTGCTGCCACTACCCTGACGAAGAATCTGTTTTTCTACTTTTAATCCTTCATAATCACGGCCGTTAAATTCTTTCTTAAGACTTTTCAGTTCTTTCTTTACTTTTTTAAACCCCTTTGAGATTTTTAATCCTAAATCAGGTAAGGTTTCAGTAGCAAATTTTTTTGCATCATCTACACTTGAAATATTAAGATCAGGTGATGCCAGAGATCCCTCTTTAGAACCTGCGGAAGAAGAAACCCCGCCGGAAGCAGAAGCACCTGCCGATAATTTAGGACCGCCACTTACTTCCACAGGACCGTTTTGTATGGCATCTTTAAGTATATCTTTAGCCTTTCTTTTTTTTGCAGTCGGAACCGAACTTGGAACCGGAGTCTGCGCCACAGCAGTAAAGCCTGTCAAAAGGCTTATACTTATTATTATTACAGGTAAAATTCTCATTTCTTGATAAACTCCATTTACTTCTATATACAAACGATTGTTGTAAGAAAAAATTTCACTTCTTTTTCTGAACCGGAAATTTTATGATAAAAATAACATCTTTCATGCCAGAATCCTTTATAAAGACACAAAAAAAGCAGAAGCACACGCCTCTGCTTTTTATCACTACACTTACCTAAACCCTAAAACTCCATGGGAACACTCACGCTAGTGGTATCCCAGGCGATGGTTAAAACCTTATCATCAGTAGTGATTGTTAGCTTTTCAACTGGTGTCGACAATGTTTTTACAGGTACTGTTACCTCTGCTACGTTTTTATCTTTGATTTTATCGTAACCGTATGCACCCCATTGTTTCAACTCACTGTTTAATATGATTGTCCACTCTTTCTCTCCTAATTTAGAGAATAGTGTATAAGTACCTGCTTTAATTGCTTTACCGCCAAATTTTACATCTTTCTTAAACGTAATTTCTGTTGCTTCGTCTGCACCTGTTCTCCAGACTGTTCCGAATTTCTCCAGGCCGCCAAAAATTACACGTCCTTTTTTTGATGGTTGTCCATAAGATACTTTTACGTTTTTGCTTTCAGCCGTCACATGCGGACTCGCTTTTTGAGCAAATACCAGAGAAGTAATTGAGAATAAAAAAGTAAGAAGTAATACTGTTTTTTTCATAGTAAAAATTTAGATTTTATGGTATATGGGTATTAACGAAAAAACAAGATTTTTAGTTTATGCGTCTGTTTAAAAATTACTCTTTAGTTTTTTCCAGAAATAATTTTGCCATTTCTCTGGGGTTAGTTGGGGTTGGGTTGATTTTATCAGACTCAACCAATCCGTCTCTTAAACGAACTATTCTATGTGCATATTTGGCTATATCTTCTTCGTGAGTTACCATTACAATCGTATTTCCTTTAGAATACAACTGGTCGAACAACTCCATGATTTCATAAGAGGTTCTGGTATCCAGGTTACCTGTAGGTTCATCAGCTAATAATATACTGGGGTCATTAACCAAAGCTCTGGCAATAGCCACACGCTGACGCTGCCCGCCTGACAATTCGTTTGGTTTATGATGGGCTCTATTCTCTAAACCTACATTTTTTAAAGTAAGCATTGCTTTTTCTGTGCGCTGAGATTTCGTGTAACCAGCATAGATAAGTGGCAAGGCAACATTCTCCAGCGCAGATTGACGGGGCAAAAGGTTAAATGTCTGAAATACGAAGCCAATTTCTTTGTTTCTTACTTCAGCCAGTTCGTTTTCACTCATGCGGCTCACATCCTGGTTATTTAATATGTATGTGCCTCCTGTCGGGGAATCCAGACAGCCGATGATGTTCATCAGTGTAGATTTACCAGAACCTGATGGCCCCATAAAGGCTACATATTCTCCTTTGTTTACCGAGATAGTAACTGATTTTAAGGCATCAATTATTTCGCTACCCATAATGTAGCGTTTAGAAATATTGGTAGTCTCAATTATTTTCATTAGTAATTATGAATGAGTGAGTGCATGAGGCAAAATGCGAGCAGCCTCTGTATTTCAAATTCAAATATATTTCATCATTCAAAACCATCCTTGTTTTTTTCCATCAATGCTTTTTGGGCTTGATAGATGGAAAGAAACGCTTGATAATCGGTAGCGCTGGTTAATACACGAAGTTTTTCCAGACCTTCTTCCGCATAATTATCTACCCCTGTCTTTAAGGATTGCAACACATACAATTTCCATAATTCAATACTATTGTCGTTAACTTCCAGAGCATTAAAAATAAGCTTGTAAGCTTCATTCGGCTGCTTGAGTTTTGTATTGTAAAAATCTACCGATTTGCTGATAATGAAGGGATTCAGCGGACTAATTGCCAGAGCTTTGTCGAAATCACTTTTGGTTCTGGCATTTTTCAATAACTCTTCAGCCTGCGTTTGCTGATACTCTGTTATAGTAGTAAGATAATCCTGCTTTTGTAATACCTCTACCGAAGCATTGTCTCCGGCTTTTGCAAGATACCCAACAGCCTTATCAAATACTCCCAGCTGTAAATACCACATTCCTGCTACCTGATTATACAGAAATTTCTTCTTGGTAGAATCATTAGCAAGGATAGTCAGATGTTTTAAACCTTCTAATTTGTTTTCTCTATAATAATACTGTGAGGCAATGGCAAACTCCAGATCCTCATAAAAACCCTGATTGGCTGACTTCTGTTGAATCCGTTGCAAATCTTTGGCTGAAAAGGGAGCTTTTGTATCAGTAGCTGTCGTGAGATTATATATTAATGCTAATTGGCTGACGTTCAGTGCCGAATCACTTCCTAAATTTATTTGTGTTGTAGTTATCCTGTTTCTTTGTTTTATAAATGCAGATTGATTGGCCAAAAGACTGACAGAAGCATTAGAAACTGCTTCATCCTGATTTTTAAGGCTATCATTCCTGCTGTATTTTAATTGATAGGCCAGTAAATTGGCAGTGGCTAAATCACAATCTGTACAATTTTGCTTAGCCCGAGTAAGATAATATAACGTGGAGTCTGTCACTTTGGTTTTCTCATATAACCAGGCCAGATTAGTCAACAATTGCTGGTTATCCGGAAATTTACGCACCCCGTCATTCATAGTAAATAATGCATCAAAAAACATCTCTTTTTCCTGTAGAACCTTACTTAATCCGGCATAAGCATAAGGGCTAGGGTTCTTCTCCAGCGCATTTTTTAAAAATAAACCGGTATTTTCTTTGTCGCCCAGCTCCATCGCCAGTGTTGCCAAAGCATAGTTTGATTTATGATTGCGTACATCATTATGAATGGCTTCTTTGTAAAAAGCCTCTGCTGATACCAGTTCCCCGCTGGCTTTATAAAAATCTGCTACAATATTATAATATCCGGCATTTACCTGATAATACACATAAAAGTTTTTCAGCGAGAATACGGTAACCATCACTACCACTGCTCCCAAACGGAATAATGACAGTTCTAAGAACTGTGGCCTATATAAAATTCGATATATAGGGAGTCCTTTTTGTAAGGCCTGTATAAAATTAAGTATCACATATAGAAAGAACGCAAACCCTACTACTAAATACGCTACGATAATAAAGCTCTGTAAAGAGTCTATCAAGGGGTCGTTTCCGGTAGCAAATGCCAGGCCGATAGTTGCCGAGGAAATAATAGCCAGGCCCAGATACAACCAGGCACCAATGGTTCTGAAATTAAAGCTATCTGACTCTTCGGTAATAGTTCTGAAGCCCCATATTCCCAAAGCAGTTGAAATAAGATATAAAACGATTGGACTGACGGCAAGGATATTCCAGTCAATATACTTATGTCGCTCCAGAAATATCAACAGAATATTCAGTAGATAAATACTGGAAACAATAATAAATTGACTTAGAGAGCTTTTGCCTTTGATGCCTGATTTGGAAACAATCCAGACCAGTGATGCCACGATCTCATGCGCAATTAACAATACGAATAAAACAGTAAACACTATGGCAGATAACAAACCATAAGAAGCAACAGATAAAAACGGATGGTCAATTTTAGAGAAATAATGAATAATGCCCATAGCAATAATCGTCAATAGCAGAAAGGCTGCAAATCTTTTGATAAACCCGATTCTGATTGCAAAATTATTGAAGTAAAAAGCCAGACCTGAAAAACCTGCAAAAGCAACCAGAAAGCCTGCCTGATTGGTTAAATTAAATACGGTTTCTAAACGAAAGGTAATAAACACCCCGGCCAGAATGACCATACCTCCCAGAAACCAATAACGGGGCAACGCTGAAAAGGCAGATAAAAGCAAATTAAAACCAATTGCAAAAAAGCCCAGGAAAATATATGTGGCCATTACATTGGTTTGCATCGGCGAAGCTAAAAAACGCTCCTTTATCAGATAGGCATTCCCATTTACATTATACTTCAGTTGTCCGTCCGAAAAACTATTGGTCAGGGTTGGTATTTCGTCTAATTCACTCAATACATCCCAATGAATTACATTATCCAGGCCATTGTACCAATATACTCCCATCAATGCTATAGATAGTGTCAGAATCGTTAAAATACACCAGAAGATGAGTTTTTCGGTTTTAGACCAGGTTTGCCAAAAGAACAAGCGATACATAGAGAATCAGAAAGTTTTCCACGTGAAACATCCCTTTATCCACAGGTTGTTCACATGGCATAATAAATATTTGAGCCGTGAAGATAACGGAAAAACTTTGCGTTGATTATATTTGTGCTTCTAAAAAACCAGCAGATTCGCAATGACACTACACAAGGAAGGTACAGGAACCATTTCTTTAACAATTATTGGATTGGTAATCCTTAACGGATTAGTCAGATACTTTTTACCAGACAATACTCTTGTACACAATATCCTTCTGGGTGCCAGTATTGTATTCCTTTTTATTATTCTTCAGTTTTTCCGTAAGCCAAGCCGTACTACCACACAAAATACTAAACATATCATTGCTCCTGCTGACGGCAAAGTGGTAGTAATTGAAGAAGTGATAGAGACCGAATATTTTAAAGGCCCTCGCCGACAAGTATCTATTTTTATGTCGCCTATCAATGTTCATATTAATTTCAATCCTATTTCGGGAATTGTTTCTTACTTTAAATACCATGCCGGAAAATACCTGGTAGCGTGGCACCCTAAGTCGAGTACTGATAACGAAAGAACAACCATAGTAGTAAAGCACGAAAATGGTACTGAAGTACTTTTTCGCCAGATAGCCGGGGCTTTGGCAAGACGCTTATGCTGGTATGTAAAAGAAGGGCAAAAAGTAGAACAGGGTACAGAGTTCGGTTTCATTAAATTCGGCTCAAGAATTGACATTTTTCTGCCACTTGATGCTAAAATCCTCGTGAATATTGATGATAGACCTGTAGGAGGTGAAACTGTAATTGCTGAACTTGCTTAATTATATTAATCTTGGTTTGAGATTTGTTTGATGCTATTTTTCATCTCTTCAACTGGCGCTTAGATTCAGCTTACCAGTTCGAAAACCCTTGGATTGGTGGCTAAGCGGAGTCGAAGCCCCGGGGTGCTCAAGTAAAATATTTTATAAATTCTATCAAGAATAAAGTATATTTTCGAAAAAGCTCGCCAAATATAAAATCCTGCCGGATTTTGGCGAGCTGGAAGCTCACCCCACAAATTCTACTTATGGCACAGCACAATGAGACCGGAAATAAAGCAGAGGAAATGGCTGCCAGTTTTCTTAGCAAGAAAGGTTACCAGATTCTTGACAGAAACTACGTATCTGGCAAAGGAGAAATAGACATTATTGCCACAAAAGACAATTGGCTGATATTTGTAGAAGTAAGAGCCCGCTCCGAAGTATTGCATGGTTTTCCGGAGCAGACTATTTCAAAAGCCAAAGCCAGCCTTATCATGAAAACAGCTGAAAATTATGTGTATCAGAAAGACTGGCGCGGCAAAATAAGATTTGATATAATTGCGATTATAGTAGGTCAAAACTATGAAATCCGACAATTTGAAGATGTTTTCTTCTAGAACAACTCTCCCATTCTGTATTTAGGCAAAATATTCAGGTGTTTATATGCCTTTTCTGTAGCCTCTCTCCCTCTTGATGTACGCTTCAGGTAGCCTTCCTGAATCAGGAATGGTTCATATACTTCTTCTATGGTTTCAGCCTCCTCTCCTACTGCTGTTGCAATGGTCGATAATCCTACCGGTCCTCCCTTGAATTTATCAATGATTGTCTGAAGAATACGGTTATCCATTTCATCTAAACCATCCTGGTCTACATCTAAGGCAACCAGAGCCATTTCCGCAATTGCTAAAGTGATTTTCCCATCTCCTTTTACCTGCGCAAAATCACGCGTACGTCTTAAAAGGTTGTTAGCAATACGGGGTGTACCACGGCTGCGCCTTGCTATTTCAAAAGCACCGTCATCGCTGATAGGCGTTTTAAGTATATAAGAAGATCGTTTAACTATTTTACAAAGTAATGCGGCATCATAATATTCTAAACGTGAATTAATACCGAATCGGGCACGTAGCGGAGACGTCAATAGCCCTGCCCTTGTAGTAGCTCCTATTAAGGTAAAGGGGTTCAGGCTAATCTGCACGCTTCGGGCATTAGGACCCGAATCAAGCATAATGTCAATTTTATAATCTTCCATGGCAGAGTAAAGATACTCTTCTACTATCGGATTCAGCCTATGTATCTCATCAATAAACAATACATCAAATGGGTCAAGGTTTGTCAGCAAGCCTGCTAAATCGCTGGGTTTGTCTAAAACAGGGCCAGAAGTTATTTTGATGTTTGTGCCTAGTTCGTTCGAAATAATATTTGAAAGTGTAGTTTTTCCCAAACCAGGAGGGCCATGTAGTAATACATGGTCCAGCGCCTCTTTTCTCTGTTTAGCAGCTAAAACAAAGATTTTTAAATTTTCAAGAATTTTGTCCTGCCCTGTAAAATCATCAAACGAAAGAGGCCGCAACGCTTTTTCTATTTCTTTTTCAATCGGCGAAAGCACTTCGCTATCTCCTTTTATATAATCTTGTCGCATGAAATCTGTGAGAAAACCTCTCTTTTTTATTTATCAAATATACAGACTTTTCGGTGGTTTCCACACAAAACCTCTTTATAAGTATTAGAATATGATAGTTATTAATTTGTTGTTAGAAAGTATGAAGAAAGAGCAGTACGAAACATCTGTTTACAGAGAAACCCTACTTTATCAGCAGAACCCCCCCTGTTTTAGTGATTTTCGGTCGATACGGGAAATACAGACTTTTATAACTGACTACAAAGGCATACATCATCGGAGCCATAATTTTTCCTTTATAGGTTCCATCCCATAATTTGTCTGGCTCAAAAGATTCAAAGATGATTTCTCCCCAACGGTTATAAATTTTCAGGTCAAAATCTGTAATATGCGCACTTGGCATAGCAAAGGTGTCGTTGACACTATCTCCGTTAGGAGTAAAGACCTCCGGAACAAATAATCTTGGTTCGCACCCTTCTTTTACTGTAACTGTATCTGATGTGGCACAAAAAACATTCCCGCTTCTTGATGTAAATGTATTGGCCACCTCAACACTATACTTTGCCAATGCACTAACAGTAATAGTCGGGGTGGTTTCATTGGTTGGCCGCCACAGGTATCTTGGGTCATAGGCTCTTTGTACCTTAGGGTCTAGAAGTAAAGTAGCCCCTTCGAGTACACATACAAAAGCAGAATCCGGAAGGCTTATGACCGGAAGCGGCTTAATATAAACTGTATCTGTTACGGTAAATGTATTACATTTTTCTTTCAGAGAATTACCTAAAAGGCCATTCAAAATCGGGATATTGATATTTTTACTGAGAAAAGTTTCAGAATATACATCAACAATCATCTTAATAATGTATCGTCCTTCTTTCTCATAAGTATGTGATACTTCTTTTCCATTGCCTGTTGAGCCATCACCAAAATCCCAGGATACCTTTGCCTCCATCGGGCTACAAATACCTTCTGTTTTAAATATGGTTGGCCGCCCCTGGCAGGTACCTTCAAAGGTGGCACTTAGGCTTTCCCCATCCTGTTTCTGCACGGCATGCACTACATTCGGAAACCCGAAATGACTTGTTCCTAAAACATCAGCACCAAAACCACCTGTTATAGGTACATAGCCCACTATACTTGCATTGCCCACAACTTCCGGCTGAGTAATATATGGAATCTTGTTGCTACCATCTACCGCCATGTATATGGCTCCACCCCCACCTGCATTTGTCGGCCCCATTTGTAAAGCCCCAAAAGCCTTGGTTGCCGACTCGTCAATTTTTATTTTCTGGTCTGCTATTGCGACCGCATTTTTCAGATTAAGATTTAGCTGGTAAAGGAATGATTTCTCCCCCTTAGACGGGTCACCTCTCAATGTTGTATATAACTTCTCTCCATCTTGTGAAAATTCGAGTCCATAAACCACCGGTGGTGCATCAACTTTTAAATTTATAGTTAAAGACAATGTCAGCTCTCCGGTTTCAGGCTTAATGTCAAATACTTCAACATAATTTTTTCCGTCCTTTACAAATGCCATAGCCAACTTATCCCCTGCCGGTGATATTCTCATATAACCCGTCGTATCCGATGGCATCATTCCAATAGCCTGTATTGTCTCGGTTGTGCCTGTAGAGTCAATTTTTAATATTCTGAACTCATTTGTTTTACTGTCATGCGAATAAACATAGAAACCTTTCTCATCCTGTGTTTTTCTGGCGGCAATCTGCTGAGTGGAGGAAATACTTACAGGTATATTATTTTCTACTACTGCTCCTTTCCCGTCCTCTCTCCTTAAATCAACTATGCTATAAGATAACATTCCTGTCGTTTTATTTAAGGTATAAACATAGTAGAGATGATGGGGACACTCGTTACAGGAACTTTTAGGAATAATGATAGATGATTGTGTAGAGGTATTTGTCCCACCTAAGGGTCCGGCAGGAGTAGTGAGAAACTTTAATGGTTTATCATCTTTTCCATATATTGTTACCCCATCCGTATAAAACACTAACGCTCCTTTGGGATCATATACCATAGCAACCCCCTCAGGAGAATCGACAGGATTATCTTTAGTTGACTCTACCGGAATATATACCGGGTCCTCTTCATCCTCCTCCTCAAAAAGGTCTCCCTGGTCAGCCAGTGTATCTCTTGGTAAGACAGTAGAAGGGTTTATACCAAATTCCAGTGTTGCGCCTGTACCGAAATACCATTTTTCGCCACCACCACCACCGGATTCCTGTAAACAGAACTTTACATTAATTTTAGCCGTACGAGAGCATTGACCTGAAGCATCAAAAACTTCTACTGAATAACATCCGGAAGAGTCTACATCTATCGTTTGTGTGGTTTGTCCTTTAGGAAACCACAGGTAGGTTGCACCTGCAGGAGCACTGCCTCCGCCATTTAAAGGATCATACGGATTAAGCCTGAGTGTTTTACCACTACAGACAGTCGTATCAGCACTGATTTTCTTGAAAAACTTTGGTTGAGGTGGAGGCTCGCTGATAGTAAGGGTCTTAGTAACCGGAGTCTGAACTACATTATTAACTGTACGCGTCAAAGTAACAGTATAGGTCCCTATCTGAGAATAGGTGTGTCTCGGATTGCGGGTAGTAGCAATTGCACTTCCGTCTCCAAAATCCCATACCCAGGCTGTTGCCTCCTTTTCCTCATCAAAAAACACTGTCGGCTCATTACAATCTGCACTTTGTGCTTGTCCTCCGCTGCCGCCGGCAGCAGGGACGCTTATACATTTTTTCCCGCCTATAAAAAACTGACAATAAGAGAATTGAGATATACAGGATAATGTGGCCGCAAAAAAATAAATCTTTAGATTAGTACCGATACCACCCCACATAGTTCGTTAAATATTATAATACTAACTTATTAAAAATAAATTGGTTTTTTGGTTTTGTCTCCAAAAATTTTAACGAGATATAAAACAAAAATATTTGATATTTGCTATTAAACATTTCGTCATACATATATTGTTTTACATTTTTAGGTGTATTTACACCAAAAACTACATCTATAACGTTATTTCGCTGATAAATGCTATGAAAAATAATATCTTCGTGTTAAAACCTTTTCGTAAAATTTAAAAACAGTGCTTTGGAATGAAATTTGCTTTAGAATTTAAATTATGATATCCTATAAAAAGTAGGCGATGGAAAAAATTTATTTACGAATTGTCCTTTTGTGTTTTGTCTGCTTTAGCGGCCTGGCACAAGACCCCCAGTTTTCGCAGTTTTATGCGGCTCCATTATACCAGAACCCCGCCTTTGCCGGTGGAGCCTATGCACCCAGATTGATTGCTAATTACCGTAACCAATGGCCTTCTATCAATGCCAATTTTATTACAACCTCTTTTTCTCTTGACCATTACATTGAAAAACTCAATAGCGGGATCGGTCTTTTAGTTACTAATGACTCACAAGGGCCCGGCAGATTGAAAAGTACAGATTTAAGCGCCATTTATTCATATCAGGTAAGAATTAATGAAGAGAATTTTCTGCGCCTTGGTGTGCAAGGCACATACTCCAATAAAAGCATGAATTATCTGGGTCTCACCTTTGGTGACCAATATAATAATGCCGGGTTTATTAATGGTAGTGTGACTATTGACCCTTTCGGGCCTAATGGCAGTACTGTTCCAAATATCAGCTTTGTAGATTTCAGTGGCGGCGCTTTATTTTATAATGCTAAATCATGGCTGGGCGTTGCCGCACATCATATCAACCAGCCTACTTATACTTTTCTGACCTCGGGTGGTGGTGTGAATTCATATTTACCTATGAAACTAAGCGTAAGCGGCGGATTGAAAATACCATTGGCTAACCCCTATTCAAATGCCGCTAATTTTGATAAAGAATTTTCGGTATCACCTGCATTTTTGTATAAAAGACAGGGGAAATTCGACCAGTTAGACTTAGGGTTTTATGCAACATACTCTCCTATTACCTTAGGCTTATGGTACAGAGGTATCCCGATTAAAAAGAAAGACATAACCCGCACTAACCACGATGCATTGATATTCTTAGTTGGTGTTCGGCAGGATAATTTCTCAATCGGTTATAGTTATGATATCACTGTTTCAAGTTTAGGAATCTCAACAGGTGGTTCACATGAAATCTCAATCGCGTATCAGTTAGACCCTATTGAAGGCAAAAGAACCAGAAACAGAAGAAATAAAAAAGAATTATCCTGCCCTAAATTTTAAAATCTGAATTTTAGGTGCATCACTGCAAAGGCCTTGGGTATACCTGAGGCCTTTTATATTTTTATTCGTTTCGCCAGGCTATCAGCTAATATTTCATGCCCCTTTGGGGTAATATGAAAATCAAGATTATAGTAGCACTGCTCACAGTTGATAAACTCTGCTGTATTTATCAGTTCAACGTTTTTCATAGTATTCCCTTCAATCTGCATTTTTAATTTATTATAAAAGCCATCATCCGTTGAAAACAGGCCCAGTTCAAAGACAATTATCTTCTTATCCGGATAGTCGGCCTGTATTTTTTGTAGAATTTTAAAGAAATTAACTATTGAATCGGTCGGTTGTTCTTGTACTTCAGGAGTGTTTGAAACATTCCCGGAGCTTAAGTCTGCCAGCAGATATAAAATTTTCTTAGCAAATAATGAGTAAATATATCTGAACGGATAATAGTGCAAAACTAATTCATTATAAATCTGAGCTGCTTTATAGTCTTTCTCACTTCTTTTATTCAGGCTAAGGTTATTTGCAATAAACGCTTGATTTTCGTTGTCATCATTATTACAATATTGCAATACTATGTATTTGCAGGAATCTAAATTGAATCTTTTTAGTAATAGCATTTCCCTTGCTGTTCCGTAGGAAGGAACACCTAAATTCAGCGTCGTTGTTTTTAATCTTTTTTCTACCAGACTTGAAAATGTTTCCTCCTGATTTACACCAATGCCTGTGGTAAAAGAATCCCCTATAAAAACTATTTCAGGATTCCGCAACGATTGTTCATCATCTCTTGCTCCCTTTGAATTAATGATATACTCATTTTTAAAATCAATGTGCTGAAAAGTGAATTTACCCTGCTTAAAAGTATAAAAGAGTTCTTTATCATATCTGCTACCCGTTTCAAGGTATTGTACTGACCCCATATCTGAGCCTATTTTCCGGGCAATATTGAGCATATAGTTACTAACCGGCTGAAGGGCTTCCCTGATTGCTGGATACCTGGATATTTTGACAACACGCTCATGCAAAGGATATACGAGCGGCATTGACAGACGAATAAGTATTTCAAAACAAATACCTATAGCTAAAAATCTGACAGAATTAATACGGATAATTTTAGAGAAGAAATAACCAATGAGTAGAATAGAAGAAGTTTTGAAAAACATTAGCGTATAAATTCCAAAGAAAGAGCTGATGAATAATGTTTCTCTGAATACGGTAATAGTAAAGAGTAAGATTCCGGTGAGTATTCCTACCCACTGAATTTGCTTTTTGGTCATGTGTATTTAATGGTTTTGTTGTGTGTATTTATTCTGAAGCAGAACGATTCATGCCCGAAGAACATGCTCTTGGTGTGCTGGATTCACCCAGAGCATTGGGGAAACTGTGCGAGTCATAAAAGTAATGTGATTTAGTGTTCTTTTCATAGCCCTTAATAGCTATGTCTTTATCGTGGCAATATTAGAACAAAATGGTTGAAAGAAGGCAAGGACGTTCGTTAAAGTTTCATATTTTTTATCTAATGGAAATCATCCACTCATTTATAAGACACTAATTGATGTATTAAGTATAACTGCCTAACAACCTTTTCCTTAAAGTCTCTGGTCTGATAAAGATCTTTCAGATTTATAACGGTTGACTACACTCTTGATGGTACTAAATACGTATAATTATGCTCCCTTGATTTTTAAGTAAAAAGCCAAAAACTAAAAGAATATTTTGTTTTTTGCATGAATGGTTTGGTAATACAAGGCTTTTTTGCATTATATTGCAATATAATTCGAAAACAAACCAAAAACAGCTCTAAACATCTTATGGAAAACAGTATTTGGCGTAAGAAGCCAATGTCAGCCTACGAAGCAGACATTAAAAATAACCAACTCAAAAGGATAATGGGTAAGTGGAGTCTTACTGCTATCGGAATTGGGGGTATTATCGGAGGGGGTATATTTGTATTAACAGGTACTGCTGCTCATTACCATGCCGGGCCGGCACTAGCACTTTCATTTATCATAGCAGGGATAGGTTGCGTATTTGCGGCCCTTTGCTATTCAGAATTTGCCTCTATGCTTCCCGTTGAAGGCTCTGCTTATGCCTATGCCTATGGTACTATCGGAGAGCTTTTTGCATGGATTATTGGTTGGGGCTTGATTCTGGAATATGCTATGGGAGCCATGACCGTTGCCGTGAGCTGGTCGGGTTATTTTAATAAATTAGTGCATCTATTTGGCATAGATATTCCTTTCTATCTTCGCAATGACCCCTGGTCGGCAGCTTCTTATGCTGAAGCCAATGGTCTTGAACCCGCTTCTTTCGCTCTTAATTTACCTGCTTTCATTATTACATGGGTGGTAACCTGGATTCTGGTGAAAGGTATCAAAGAAGCAGCTAATACTAATAACTTAATCGTTATTTTAAAATTGGCTGCGGTTATTTTTGTAATACTTGTAGGTGCATTCTTTGTAAATTATGATAACTGGAAACCGTTCATTCCTGAGCCAACCATGGTTGTGCATGAAGATGGCATAGCTAAAGAGGCCTACGGATGGAAAGGTATTTTTAGTGGTGCCGCCGCTATTTTCTTTGCCTATATTGGTTTTGATGTAGTTTCTACATCTGCGGGTGAGGCTATTAATCCTAAAAAAGATATTCCTTTTGCCATTATTGCTTCTCTTTTAATCTGTACTGTTTTATATATCCTTGTATCTCTGGTATTAACAGGTATGATGAATTATAATGATATTACAGGTGATGCCTTAAAAGCACCGGTTGCCATGGCTTTTGATAAAGTAGGGCAGCCCTGGGCAGTATTTATTATTACAGCAGCGGCAACAGCAGGTTTAATATCGGTAATGCTGGTGATGATGTTAGGTCAAACACGTGTATTTTTAGGAATGGCGAAAGATGGTTTACTGCCTAATTTCTTCAAAGAAATTCATACTACTTTTCAAACACCGTGGAAAAGCACTCTGCTGGTAGGCTTGGTTGTGTCATTAGTTGCTTCTTTTACTCCAATCGGTATTTTAAGTGATATGACCAGCTTTGGTACTTTGTTTGCTTTTGCAATGGTTTGTCTGGCTGTTTTAATTTTACGTTTCAGAGACCCAAACCGTGACAGACCATTTAAAACACCAATGATATATATCATCGGGCCGCTTGGTATTATTACCAACTTTGCTTTAATGGCTCTCCTGGATAGTAAAGCCCAAAAATTTGCCATTGGCTGGATGTTGCTCGGATTTGTCGTTTATTTCTTATATAGCCGAAATAAAAGTAAATTAAATGATATGTAAATAAGAGTTTTCACATACCGGGGCTTTCTGCTGAAAAGCGGAAAGCCTTTTTTTATGCTTCAATACCTGCTTTCAATATATTCAATTTTCGTTACTCCTTTTTCTACGAATTTAATCAATAGTTGCCGGTTCATTTAAAATGACCTGTTCTCCTCCTATTCTATATTACCCCTGTTGTATTTGATAAACTGCCCGGCACTAAGATTATAACAATTCAGCCTATACTCCGGTTAATAGGATATATATTATTAAAAGTGAAAACCTTAGGCGTCCGGTTTGATAAATTGTTAAATTTGTTTTTCAATCCTGGTTGATTTGCTTATTTCATTACAACGAATGGTTGAAAAACAGCGTCTTATTAACAGCTTAGCTCATTTACCAGATAGGGGTTTAGTTAATAATCTTAATGCTGGTACTATACCTAACCCGAAGCAATTCCTTGAGTGTACTTCCGTTAAAAATAAGACTGCTAAATCTATCAGTATTCTGGAAATTGTTAAAGATTGTGCCGGTTTTGGTAGCGAAATTGAGATAGAACAAGTGTTTTACGAAATGTATTAAATCTATGAACATCAGACTTTCACATTACTTTTATTTTCTTACTTTTTTCCTGTTTAGTTTATCGGTTTCTTTATTTGCACAGACCCCGACCAAGAAATATGTTGTTCATGGCATTTTGAATTTAGAGCCTGATTTGAATCATGGTATCAGTGCCATGAATAAAATGGTCAGAGCCGGTTGTAATGCTGTAGCTTTGACTGTGATGTGGGATCGTATTTATCCGAAAGCAGATTCTAAACCGAATTGGGCTCAGATAGATAATCAGATAAACTATGCATTAAATAACCTGAATGTAAAAATTATACTGAGAATCCATTTAGGCCGTCATATTGCTTTTACACAGGGATTCTGGACGGCAGATGAGGCAGTAGCTGATTTTAAAGGAAAGCCCCTGACCTATTATTACGACAATAATCATTTCAGTTTTGCTTACCAGCCTGCCATTGAAAAAGCCGCCGGATTTGTAAAAGAAGTTTGTGAGAGATACAAAGATTTACAGAGCCGTGGGCAAATACTTTTCATATCGGTAGTAAATACCCCTCAGCAGGAAGTAGGATATGCCTATGAAAATCAGCAGTTCCCAAGCCCTTCTTATTTTGCTGTTTACGATCACTCCAAATGGTCTATGATTAAATGGAAAGACTGGGCTAAAACCAAATATCAGACGATCCGAACGCTTAATAGTTACTGGGGCACCAGCTACAAGCAATTTTCAGAGGTTGAGCCCTATGTCAACTGGGGAAATACCAAAGACTCTTTCAGAGGCTTAAGAGGTAAGGACTGGTATCTTTTCCGGCATCTTTTACTGAAAAACTACATAGATCGTATCATTGAATCTGTTAAGTCAGTTGATACCGGCTATCAGGTTGCCTGCGAGTTTGGTGGAGTTGCAGATAATCTTTCTTTGCTGCGTGCCACTTATGGGTTTAAAAACCTGACAGAGAAAGCAGATATTATAAAAACTGCTGTAGATGCCTTTCAGGGAGAACGTATGCAGGGGGATTTGATTATCAGTAATTTAAGACCCAATCAGAAGTTTTATACAGAGGTGGCGCATTTTGACCAGCCTACACCCGAATCCCTCAGACGTTATGTAGATCAGGCTGTAGAATATGGTTGTGATATTATAATGCTTTATGTGGATTATGACAACGGCAAAGATGTTGAGAAAATTATGCCTGCTGTGCAAGAGGGTGTTTATTGGCTTGATAAACCAAACCCGCCCATAGTATTTGCCGATTCTATCAAATATCGCCTTTCGCAGCTAATCGATAATCGTGAAGCAGTTCTGGAAGATTGGAAGAGACGATCTGAAAATGGCAAGAAAAAAATTAAGATTATCTATGATGAAGACCTGGTGCATGATAAACAGGTTATTGATAATCCTTTACCTGATTTACCTGACCCGGAACCTAATCCTGACCCGGGTCCCGGACCCGGCCCTGTGGTTCCTGATCCTCCAAAGCCGCCGCTTCAGGAAGGGCCAAATGAGCTACCCATTGAAAATCTGAAAGACTATACCTATCAGATTGTGGTTAATCAATCGTTTATCTTCAGAATTCCAGAAAATCTGTTTATTGACCCTGATGGCTATATTGCTTATATTGAAATAACTGATGCCCCTAACTGGGTTCATTTCAACAAATTTGAGTTTAGCTTTTATGGCAGGGCCCCTTCGCTTGGAAAAACCAGAGTTAAGCTTCGTGTCTATGATAATAAAGGTGCCAGTCTTGAGTCGAGCATGATTATTGAGAGTATTCCACCGGCTATTGATTTTGAGTTGATTAAGGCTGATTATTTTGATGTGCCTATTGAGGGTTGGGGCTTCATTCAGA
>CALRLN020000049.1:0-17445 GCA_943368675.1 Chitinophaga pinensis
ACCATAACTGTACTTTACCGCTACATTTTTCGCAATCACAATGGGCATCAACAGGTTTTGAGAACCATACACGATTTTTGAAACGATACGTTTTATCAGTTAAAGCACCAACCGGACATACATCTATTACATTTCCTGAGAAGTCATTGTCAATAGCTTTACCGATATAGGTTGAAATTTCGGCATGGTCTCCACGATTCATTACCCCATGTACACGTTTATCTGTAATCTGGTCTGCTGTATGCACACAACGGTAGCACAAGATACAGCGTGTCATGTGAAGCTGAATGTAAGGGCCAATATCTTCCTTCTCAAATGTACGGCGGTCTTCTTCGTATCTTGTTGCACCTACACCGTGTTCATAAGAAAAATCCTGTAAATGACACTCTCCTGCCTGATCGCAGATCGGGCAATCAAGCGGGTGATTGATTAATAAAAATTCAACAACTGATTTTCTTGCATCAACTACCTGCGGATTGGTATAGTTTTCAACCACCATTCCATCCTGAGCGGGTGTAATACACGAAGCTACCAGTTTAGGCATTGGGCGAGGGTCTTTAGCTGAACCTGCCGAAACTTTTACCAGACAGGCACGGCATTTTCCTCCTGACCCTTTTAAAGGCTCATAATAACACATTGCCGGAGGAGCAACTTCAGGGCCAATTTTACGTGCAGCTTGTAAAATGGTTGTTCCAGGCGGCACTTCAACCTCCACACCATCAATGGTTACTTTAAATAATTGAGGGGCTGTATTTTCCATAAAATCAATTTTCTTAGTTCTTTAAAACAGGTAGCCTATACCAACACACTTTCTTTCATATAAACAGCACCTGGTCTTGTGGCTTCTATCGGGTGTGTAATATGCCACTCAAATTCATCACGGAAATGACGGATAGCTGAAGCAACAGGCCATGCTGCTGCATCTCCTAAAGGACAGATTGTATTGCCTTCAATTTTCTTAGAGATGTCAACCAATAAATCAATATCATGCATAGAGCCCTTTCCGTGTTCAATCCGATTCAGTACTTTCTGCATCCAGCCTGTTCCTTCACGGCATGGTGAACATTGTCCGCATGACTCATGCTCGTAGAAACGAGCAAAATTCCATGTATTACGCACAATACAAGCCGTTTCATCAAAGACAATGAAACCTCCTGAACCGAGCATGGTTCCTGTGGCAAACCCGCCGTCTGATAATGACTCATAGCTCATTAATCTATCTTCGCCATTAGCTGTTTTCAGGAATAAATGACCCGGCACAATAGGTACCGATGAGCCACCTGCTACAACTGCTTTAAGGGTATGTCCCTTGCGTACTCCACCACAATATTCGTCTGAGTTCAGGAATTCGTCACAAGATAATCCTAAATTGATTTCATAAACGCCGGGTTTATTAATATGCCCTGAAGCAGAAATCAATTTGGTACCTGTGCTTTTTCCAATACCGTAAGTTGCATAAGCCTCTCCACCGTTATTGATAATCCATGAGGTAGTAGCAATTGACTCAACATTATTAACTACTGTTGGTGATTGATACAAACCTTTTACGGCAGGGAAAGGAGGTTTATTTCTTGGGTTACCTCTTTTACCTTCCAATGACTCCAGCAATGCGGTTTCTTCTCCACAAATATAAGCCCCACCACCCGGGTGAACCACCAATTCCAGATCATAGCCACTGCCAAGGATATTTTTCCCAAGGAAGCCAGCAGCTTTTGCCTCTTCAATGGCTTTTTCAAGAATGCGAATCACATACATTAATTCGCCTCTTACATAGATAAACGATTTATTAGCACCTAAAGCATAGCTTGAAATAATCATCCCTTCAATCAATAAATGAGGAATGTTTTTCATCAGGTAATGGTCTTTGAAAGTACCGGGCTCAGATTCATCAGCATTACAAACCAGATAACGGGGCACACCCTCAGGCTTTGCAAGAAACGACCACTTCATACCCATCGGGAAACCAGCACCTCCACGTCCGCGCACACCTGATTTCTTTACTTCTTCCACCACCTCTTCAGGGGTCATTTTTTTGATTGCTTTCTCAACAGCCGTATAACCACCTTTTTTGCGGTAAACCTCAAAGGTTTCAATGCCGGGGGTGTTAATATGTTCGGTTAATATCTTCATGATTCTATGTTAAAAAATCAAATACTTCAGTTATTTTATCACGGCTTACTCTATAAAACTCGGTATAAGAACATTTTTTGCAAGTAACCGAAGTAAACCTTCTATTCTGTACATCAAATAATGCCGACATCGCACCGCCTGTCGTCCTGATTTCATCAATCAGGGCCTCATTTCCACCACATTTCGTGCATCTATATTGAGGAATATCAGCCATTTGTATTATCTTGATAATTCTGAAATTATCTCGTCAACTTTATCATTTGTCAGATTCATGTAGTATTTCTCCCGAATCTGGAAACAAGGTCCCCAACCACAGGCAGCCAGACACTCAACTTCTTTCAGGGTAAACAGACCATCAGAAGTAGTTTCTCCTTTTTTAACGCCCAGTTTTTGTGTCAGGTGGGCATATACTTCTTCGCCACCCATCAATACACATGGACCTGTGCGGCAGTACTCTATTACATGTTTGCCAACTGGTTCCAGATGAAACATGGTATAAAAAGTAGCTACCTCATATACCTCTACCGGAGTAATATTCAACAGTGAAGCAACGTAATCCATTACATCCTGGCTCATCCATGCAAATTGCTCCTGAGCCAGGTGCATAATTGGCATAAGTGCCGATTTTTGTTTTCCTTCCGGATAACGGGCTATCATTTCCTGGGCTTTTGCCAGACGTTCAGGAGTAAAAGCTATCGTATTTCTGGTTTCAGTCATTTTTGTGTAATCAAAATTTTAGGCATCTAACTCTCCGGCAATTACATTGAGACTACTCATAATTGCGATGGCATCTGAAATGGAAACACCTTTGCACATTTCAGGATACGCCTGGTAATAAATAAAACATGGGCGACGGAAATGTAAACGATAAGGGGCACGGCCACCATCGCTTACCAGATAAAAACCTAGTTCGCCATTTCCACCTTCAACTGCGTGGTACACTTCACCAACCGGTGCATCAATTTCACCCATTACAATCTTGAAATGATAAATAAGTGCTTCCATACTGCTATATACAGCCTGTTTCGGCGGTAAATAGTAATGATCTTCATTGGCATAGTAGGGTCCTTCAGGCAGGTTCTCTATGGCTTGTTTAATGATTTTGATACTCTCCCACATTTCCTGATTACGAACCATGAAACGATCATAAGTATCACCATTATGACCTACCGGAATATCAAAGTCAAAGTCTTCGTAAGATGAGTAAGGTTCCATCACACGCACGTCATAGTCAACACCTGCTGCACGGAGATTAGGACCTGTAAAACCGTACTCCAATGCACGTTCTGCCGTAATAGGGCCTACATTTACTACTCTATCTATAAATATTCTGTTTCTGTTGAAAAGCTTTTCAAATTCAGTGAGTGCTTTTGGCAGATCATGGTATACAGCCTGCTTGATTTTCTTCAAAGCTGTCGGAGATAAATCGCGCTCCATTCCCCCTATACGACCCATATTGGTAGTAAGACGGGCACCGCACATTTCCTCGTAGATTTCATATATTTTCTCCCTCTCCTGAAACAGGTACAGGAAGCCTGAATAAGCTCCTGTATCAACACCTAGAATGGAATTACAAATCAGGTGGTCGGCTATCCGGGCCAGTTCCATCATAATCACCCTGATATACTGCGCACGTTTTGGCACTTGTACACCCAACAATTTTTCTACTGTCATGTGCCAACCCATGTTATTGATAGGTGACGAACAATAGTTCATACGGTCGGTAAGAGTGGTAATCTGATAGAAAGGTCGACGCTCAGCAATTTTCTCAAATGCACGGTGAATATATCCAACAGTTTGCTCGCCTGATACAATTTTTTCGCCGTCCATTTTCAACACATTCTGGAAGATGCCGTGTGTTGCCGGGTGAGTAGGTCCCAGATTGAGTGTAGTATATTCTGTATCTTCAACAATAGGCCTGTTTAAAGCCAATGCATCAGTAGTGTTTTTAGGGATAATCAGTTCTTCTGCCATTGTATTCAATTAATCAATTAACCTCTAATATCAAATATTTTATACCTGTAAGCTAATTGTTCAAATTTGTATTTTCTTCGGAAAACTCCGGATTGATAATCCGTGATTACTATCTTCCGAAAAGTGCATCAATCTTATCCTGACGGGTAGCATCTTCTAACGGATACTCTTTTCTCATCGGGAAATAATCCATTTCGTCAATATTCAGAATACGTTTCAGATTCGGGTGTCCGTCAAATATAATTCCGTAGAAATCATAGGTTTCTCTTTCCATCCAGTTGGCTGTAGCATAAAGCGTAGTAGCAGTTGGAATGTGAATATCATCAGCCGGGATAAATACCTTGATGCGAACACGTTTGTTGTTCTCCAGACTATGTAAATGATAAATCACACCAAATTCTGCACCTGCATTATCAGGCAAATGGATACCGCATAAATCTGTAAGAAAACGGAAACGGAATGTTTCGTGCTTATGAAGATATGCCAGCAGGTTGATTATATTCTGACGATTTGTAGTAAAAGTAAGCAGTTCGCAAGGTTCCTCGAAATTCTTCACATTTTCACCAAAATGCGCTAATAAATCTTCTGCTATTTGTTGATTACTTAACATGTAAATCTATTTAGAGTATTTTTGTCTTGAACTTTGATTTACCTGATTATTGTGATTTAACTGAGTCTTCCTTTTGGTTGATACTGATTAAGTTAAAACTTTAATCATCCAACTCATCAGTTTATCAAAGAAATCATTAAATCAGCTAAATAATAGTTCAAGGCTATTCATTACTGAATATTATATGATTCTAATAAGGCTGAGTATTCTGGTGTGTTTCTGCGGCGAAGCGACTCGTTTCTGGCTAACTCCTGAATCTGCATAAGGCCATCAAGAATCTGCTCAGGACGAGGCGGACAACCCGGCACATACACATCCACAGGGATAATACGATCTATCCCCTGCAATACTGAATAGGTATCAAAAATCCCACCACTTGATGCACACGCACCAACGGCAATCACCCAACGAGGTTCAGCCATCTGTAAATACACCTGTTTTACAACCGGGCCCATCTTTTTGGCAATAGTACCCATTACCATCAATAAGTCGGCCTGACGAGGTGAAAAGCTTGGCCTTTCTGAGCCAAAACGGGAGATGTCGTAATGCGACCCCATCGTTGCCATAAACTCAATACCACAACAGGAAGTGGCAAACGGTAAAGGCCATAGCGAGTAGCTGCGTGCCATACCGATAACTTTATCTAAAGAAGTAGCAAAAAAACCTGCTCCCTCAAACCCTTCCGGTGCTTCTACCATTTTAACTGAACTCATAATCTTTATTCTTTCTTGTTTAAAAGCACTCTATAAATAAATGCCAAAACAACTTTTAGAAATCTTTGAAAATTTAATGACTGAGCATTTCGCCGAAGCAGTGAACTGGTAACTTAAGTAAAAATTCAATCACCTGATTGCTTAGTTTAATCTAAAATCTAAAACAAAAGTGTCGGATTGATAATCCGACTTACCTATATATCTATTCTTTATCCCAGGTCAATACACCTTTCTTAATGATGTAATAAAAGCCTGACATTAATAATGCAATAAAAAGAATCATTTCAACAAACCCGAACCAACCCAATTTCAGGAAGTTTACGGCCCAGGGATACATAAAGATAATCTCCACATCAAACAATACAAACAAAATAGCTATCAGAAAGTACTTAATAGAAATAGGTGTTCTGGCGTCGCCCTGTGCCTCAATACCGCACTCAAAAGGGTCGTCTTTTTTCACACTATGTCTTTTAGGGCCGATTGAGTGTGTAACTATCATTGTAAAGACAATAAAACCAATTGCAGCAATTAACTGCACCAAAATCGGGAGGAAATCTGATGGCAAGTATTCTTTCATAATAACTGTAATAGTAACCCTGAATATAGGATTTTATTTATATTGAGCCTCTGGTAATAACGTTAAAAGGCTTCATTTAATTGCAAGCTGAATTGCGTGTCAAAATTACTAAGTAAAGTTTAGAAACAAAATAAAAAAGGGTTGAATATTCAACCCTCTTAATATTTTAGAAAAAGTTTTTGTGTTGCTTTGAAATCCCCGCTGGTAAGCCTGATGATATACATACCGGGTTCGAGTGACTTCAGATCTAATTCTTTCTTTTCTCTCAGTTCGGTAATAGTACCTGAAAAAACATTTGATCCTTTTAAGTTAAATACGTCAATCCTGGCGTTCGGATTATCGCTAAAAGTTTCAATGGTAAACAATCCGGTCGGGCTTGGATTAGGATAAACACTCAAACCATTGTCACCTTCCTTTATCACAAAACTAAATGCCTGCGAAAAAGGAGAATAACAAACCAGCGAGCCATTATTGGTATTGTTATATCTTAAGGCTGTGCGCACCGCAAAATTACCGGGCTTGGGTACTTTCAGAACCGCCGTAGTATCAGAAAGTGCTGTTTCATCAAGTTTCCAGTTAAAATACTGGCCTGCAAGAGGCGTTGCCGGAATAGCCCTTATCTGATAAGTACCGTCTTTTTCTAAAGCCGGGGTTGGTGGTGTATCTTTTACAAATACCTGAAAAGAAACGGGATCAGACTCGCAGTTTTTATCATCTCTGATTTTAAGGATATAAGTCCCTTCACGGGATACAACAATGTCTTTTGAAGTAGCACCTGTATTCCAGGCATAGGTCACTGCATTGCTTCCGTTGAGTGTTACACTTGAGCCATCACAGATAGTATTGATATTATCGACGGTAGATATTGATACCGATGGCGGCGGAATAAAACTAAGCGTAATAGAGTCAGGAGTAGATTCGCAACCGTTTCCATCCCTAACTTTCAAAGTATAAACACCCGGATTAGTAATTGTTACTGATTTACTTGCAGCCCCGGTATTCCACATATAGACAAAACTCTGATCTGACCCAGCTGACAGATTAACTACATTACCCGGGCAAAACTGGTCTATACCTGTTGCTGCAATTTTGACAGTTGGTAATGGGTTAACTGTAACACTCTTTGATACAGGCAGTGAAAAACAGCCAAAACCATCTCTTACTCTTAACGAATACTCTCCGCTTTCTCTGATGTTGATGATTTTATCGGTGCTTCCGTTACTCCAGGCATACCCATTAAAATCTCCACCGGGCATTAGGTTAACACTTTTACCCAAACAAAAAACTGTGGGCCCGTCAGGTATAATATCAGTGAATGGCCTGTCCCGCAGCCCTACATTAATAAAACTGGTAGATTCGCAACCATTCTGGTCTCGTAGCTTCAGGCTATAAGTACCTGCATCTCTGACTTCAATATTTTGTGAGGTGGCGTTTGTACTCCATTGGTAAGATACATTATCAAAATTGTCTGTTACCAATGTTACGCTTTCATCCGGACAAATAGGTAAAGGTTTTGTAGCAATGATTGTATTATGAGGCAAAGGATTAACATTTATGGTAACACCCCCGGAAACTGACGGGCATCCGTTTAAACTATAATTAGTTAAAACATAATTGCCAGATGTGCGGGCAATTATCGTGCGTCCTCGCTCTCCATTGCTCCATACATTCCCACCCAACTCACTTGAGGTGAGTGCTACGTTACCGCCATCACAGAAAGTTGTCGGACCGCCAATACTGATAGACGGTTGCACAACTGGGTTATTAGGAGAAATAGGTATAGGTTGAGAAAATAAGGTATTACCGGCCCAGTCGGTTGTTTTAACAGTATAGCTACCATTATTTACTGTAATAGACCGGCCATTGAAGCCATTACTCCAGTTAAAACTGTTATAGTCTCCGTTCACCTGAATAGTAAATCTATTATTCGGATTTGATGGATTGCAAGATAAACTTACATTTACAAGCCCTCTGGATTCATTAGGCTGTGAGGTAAAGAAAAAACTATCATTTAAAGCAGCATTCCAGTATTCTGCAGCTCGATTTAAACCTTCATTATGAAAGTGAACACCATCAGCCCTGAAATTAGATCCTACAATCTCATCTGTATTAGGTCCTCTGAACACATTCGGCACCTGATCTATCGTGATATTCTGACCATCAATCACGTTCTTATGAGGTTCAGGATTGCGGGATGAACGTGCTACAACCCAGGCTAAGTTATCCTTTCCACTATCCCTCCTGCTTGTTTCTATAACAATTTTAAGATTATTAAAATAGGCATTTGAAGAAGTATTATCGTCGCTTTCGCCTTGTTGCCAAAGAACAGCCCTCACACCAGTACGGGTCACATATTGTTGCAGTGTAGCTTTAAGTGCCCGATAAGGCATACCCGGAACCGCAATAAAAGAAGGTAATTCTTTGCGCAGGTCTTCACCCTGTGAAGAACGTTGCCAGGCAATCACTCCAATACCGCCTAAGGCCGCTCCATAGAATAAAACAGGGACATTGTATCGCTGAACAAGTTTATCTCCTAAACGCCCCCAGAACCATGGCACATAATTATAAGGTGCCATGCGTGAAAAATTGCCGAGATGTGAAAACTGAAACGGTAGTTGGTTTTCGTTCAGGGCGGCATCGTAATAATCAATGGTTGAAACACGGTCATCTCCGGCACCTATAGCCCCACCTGAATAACTGGCATCACCCTGTGCATTTGATTGGCCGGCCACGATAAATACCTCACCTACTCCTACTCTTTCGAGGATGGACGAGGTCACAACCTGTCCGTTTAAAACTCCTCTTACCTCGATATTGTACCAACCTCCGCTTAATTGAAGAAATCCGTTGAAAATACCCGTAGTTAAATAATCCTGAATGGTGGTCCAGCCAACTTCGTTACCCTGGCCGGGTGAAACAGGAAATGCGCGTGCATCGATACGGTCCAGTTGCTGGAAATAACTCCCCGTAATGTTTATATTAGCCTGATTATTATTATTTCGCTGAAAAACAATTCGCGAAACAGGGAAGGTAATTTGTATCTGTGAGTAAGTATCGAATACAATAAAACTCCATACTATTACCATCCATTTTCTTTTAAACATATTAATTACCCGGGTTAAATTTATTGTATGGAGAAACAAATTTACAAACGCCTCTAATTAATAACAACTAGCTTAGGTTGATAATAGTACTAAAATTTTATTTAATGGCTGAAAAGTTATTTTTGTTCAACAAAAACACGTTTTAATACACGAAAATCTTTGTTCTTTATGGTAACAAGATAGTTACCCATTGGCAGGAATTTAAGTCTGAGTGTTTTGCGGGAATCAAACTTGTCTACATTGAATTCGCGAACAACAGCGCCTTTCATATCATAGAAAGTTATCAATACGTCTTCGAGGTCATCAAGGGTCTCTGTATATATAAGGTCTTCAGTGGCTGGATTCGGGAATAGCCTTGCACCATCGTCAGAAGGGTCAATTCTGAAATTATAAGGATCAGAAGTTTTTGAATAGCAGCGAAGGGAGGTACCATCTTCCAGAATGTAGAAAATAGACCCTCTCACAGCATAGGCCCCTGTCTGTCTGGCCTTTATTACGTTGTCACTATCTGCGAGAGCTACTCCATCCTTTGACCACTCAAATTTCGAGTCAAACTGACCGTTTGTTAATGTTTCAAGCGTGTATGGACCAGATTGCAGAATACTAATACTTAAAGGATTATCCTTGACGTTTACGCTTACCTCGTCGGATGTCGGAGAAATACAACCATTTTCATCCCGGATTTTTACTGAAAAAACACCCGAGCGGCCTACTTTAAATGCCTGTTCAGTATGGTTGTTATTCCAGATATATCCTGCACTTCTGGTGGCTTCTAAGGAAACACTGTCTCCCTGACAAAAGACTGTAGGGCCGTCAGGAGTAATATTTGGTTTCTGAGGAATCGGATTTACTTTGATAGTGATAGAATTGGAGATTTCCTGACAACCAAACTGATTGGTAGCAGTAACAAAGAAGCTCCCACTATTAGTAATTTTTAACTTTGGAAACGTCTCTCCTGTATTCCAGGCAATTTCGTTTGTTACATCAGAAGCAATATTTACACTTGTATCCGCACAAAAAACCGTTGGTCCATCGGCCGTAATAAAAGGTTTCTGTGGTTTTGGATTAACCGTAACATTAATTTTTTCTGAGGTACTTTCACAGCCGAAAGAGTTTTTAACCTTTAAAAAATACTCTCCTGACCTTTCTACTCTGATAGACTGATTGCTAAGCCCGGTATTCCATAAATTGCCGGTTTCACTGGTTGACCGGAGATTCACGCTGTTATCCTGACAAAAAGTGGTGGGACCCTCGGCTATAATTTTTGCTTCAGGATTAGGGTATACCGTAATATTAATACCATTTGAAACATTGAAACAGCCTAAATAATTGAACTTGTTTACTGAATAATAGCCGGGTTGAGTAACCACGATTGATCGGTTGAATTCTCCTGTATTCCAGGATATTTCCTGATCAGCTGAAGCAGTAAGACGGACACTACCTCCCTGACAAAACTCAGTTGTTCCTTCGGCGCTTACAGATGGTTTTTCAGGCAACACTTCGCCCACATAGTTCACTCCGGCAGTATAATAAACATTACCAATGTAATCAATGGCTTTCCCTCTGAAAAAACCATTTTTTACCAGTATGTTTGAATTATTATTCAAATCGCCGAATCCGTTTGTCCACCGATACTCCTTAAAGCCATCCGGCATTATAATATTAAGTGGAGCGCTAGCATTGTCCGGATTACAATTCATCTGAAAATGTAAAGGAGTAGAAGCAGGAACAGGATTAGACCTGACAAAGAAATCCTGATTGAGGCGTTCATTCCATGCTTCTGCTAATTGTATAAGGCTGAAGCTCTCGAAATGTACGCCATCAGAACGATGGGTAATGTCGTCAGTATCAGGCCCGTTAAATACATTCGGATATTCACGGATCACTGCTCGCTGAGCTTCAAGAATAGTCTGTGAAGTGCCTCTTCTTGTTCGAGAAGCTTTACTTACCATCCAGCTTACGTCACGACCACTGTCGTTTCTGCTTCTCTGAATGACATATTGTAATGCGTTTTTGTAAACATCAAAACTTGTTCCTTTATCATTATCGGTTTCTCCCTGATGCCATAACACTGCCCTTACACCAAACATATTAGCATAGTTATGCATTGATTTGCGGATGTTTTCAAATGGATAACCCGGCTTGGCATAATTGCCAGAATAGAAATCACGGCCACTTTCGCCATCTGCACTTTTACTCCACTCTTCTATGCCGAGAGCCTCGAAAGCTGCGTTAAAAAACATAACGGGCACATCTAGTTTGGCTGCTAACAAATCGCCTAATTTACCCCAGCACCAGGAGCCATTGCCAAGCGGCGCAAGTTTAATATTTTCATCAAGATGACCTACCACCGGGAAAGGCACCTCTGTTACTTGTCCGAAAGAATAGAAATTGGTGATGACATTCACTCTGTCATCTAATGCAGGAGGGTTGCCACGGCCTTCATAACCCTGCGCATTTGACTGGCCGGCTATAAGGAATACCTCGCCCAACCCAACTTTATCAATAATAGCAGTAGCTATTACATCATTGTTTCGTATGGCTCGTACCTCAAGTTTGTACCAACCACCTACCACATAAATACCGCCGGAGAAACTTCCGAAGTTAGGATTTACTGAGATGGGTATCCAGTCTACAGTTGAACCTCCCTTTATAGAAATTAATCGCGCATCAACTCTGTCTACTCTGGTCTGAAATGTTCCTGCAATAGGAATCACGCCACCACCTGAATTGTTTCGCTGAAAAACCGCACGGTTCATCGGGAAGGTAATCATGAGTTGTGCAAAAACACCTGAATGTGCTAATAAGCATAAGGCCACAAGTATTCTCTTCATGGTCTTTTTATAGTAAAGGTTCACTCAATCAATAGTTAGTCTTGTGGAATAAGATATACTCTTTTCATAATTCTTTATTTTATAGTCACATGTACTACACAAATAAATCAATAACAGAACAATCTATGATACACAATGGCATCATAGCAAGGCATACTCAATCATTCAGCATTCCGAAATTAAGCATCACGACCTTTCTCTGTTAATTAAATTCCACTAAATTGTCGCTTATAGAAAAAGTTTCCTCCCAAAACATTAATCGGGAGTGAAAAATTTATCGGCTAAGCGCAAATAATTTGTTAATTTACAGCATGTAGGTTATTCCATATCAGATCCTTTAATTCGTCAATTCCCTGATTAGCAAAGGAAGAGAAAAATACATAAGGCAAATCTGCCGGAATTTTCTTCTTAATTTTTGCGATTTGTTTCTCGTCAATCAAATCACATTTCGAAATACCTAAAATTCTCTTTTTATCGAGTAGTTCCGGGTTGTACAATTTTAATTCTTTGAGCAGGGTTTTATACTCCTTTGCAGGATTTTCACTATCGGCAGAAACCAGAAACAGCAAAATTGAGTTTCGCTCGATATGCCTAAGAAAACGTAGTCCTAGACCTTTTCCTTCAGACGCACCTTCAATAATACCGGGTATATCGGCCATTACAAAAGATTTATAATCACGATAAGCCACTACCCCCAGATTAGGCGTAAGAGTGGTAAATGGGTAATCAGCAATTTCAGGCTTTGCGGCTGATACTACAGACAACAACGTTGATTTTCCGGCATTCGGAAGGCCAACAAGCCCAACATCTGCCAGCACTTTTAATTCTAATATAATCCAGGCTTCTTCTCCCTCCTCACCGGGTTGTGAGTATTCAGGTGCCTGATTGGTTGAATTTCTAAAGTGGTAGTTTCCAAGACCACCTCTCCCACCTGACAGCAGAACTATTTTCTCGCCATCGTGTGTAACCTCACCTATTATTTCACCTGTTTCGGCATCTCTGGCTACTGTTCCGAGTGGCACTTCAATAATCTCATCCTTGCCTTGCGCACCGGCTCTTCTGCCTCCTTCACCTGCAACACCGTGTTGAGCCTTAATATGCTTCCGGTATTTTAAGTGCAGTAGTGTCCAGTGTTGAGAGTTACCTCTTAATATCACATGCCCGCCTCTACCGCCATCTCCACCGTCTGGTCCACCGTTAGGCACATGTTTTTCTCTTCGAAAATGTTTTGACCCAGCCCCTCCATTGCCCGAACGGCAATTTATTTTCACATAATCTATAAAATTGCTTGTCATAATCTAGGGGTCAAGTACATAATTGCGAATTAGTCAATGTGAAATAGTGAAGATTGACTAAATACTATAAAATTCATCATTTGTTAGCTTGTCATTCACTAATTTTCCATTCGCTAATTCGTTATTCACTAATTCACGATTCATTCAGTCCACCTTTGCACTATCTACTGCTTCACAAATCGTGCCGAATATTGCCTCTATCTCACCAATACCATTTACTTTCACAACTTTGCCTTGTTGCTGATAAAATGGTAAAACATGAATAGTCTTGCTGAAATACTCATCAATCCTTTTTAATAATTTATCTTCATCATCGTCAGCTCTTCCGCTTACCTTTTTTCTTTCAGCAATTCGGTTCTTTATTTCCGCCTCTGTAACATCCAATTGTAATACAAGGTCTATCTTCTCTCCTTTACTTTCTAGAAATGTATCAAGTGCTTCTGCCTGCTTTACTGTACGAGGAAACCCGTCAAAAATAAAGCCGCTTACATCCGGATTCCTTTGAACTTCTTCCTCAAGCATATCTATCGTAATAGAATCAGGAACGAGCAGCCCATCTGCCAGAATTTGTTTTACACGTTTTCCCAATTCTGTATCCTGACTGATATGCATCCTGAACATATCTCCTGTTGAAATATGAGCAAGTTTATATTTATCAATAATTTTCGCTGATTGAGTACCCTTTCCGGCACCTGGAGGTCCAAAGATTACAAGATTAAACATAGGTAATATTATAGGTCAATACCTTCTCCCATAGCATTTTGATATGAGCAGGTCGGCAAAAATAAAATCAAATTTTATAATTTGTATGATTCCGGTATAAATTATTTATCCAACGGCAAAAAAAACAGCTTGATTCTGCCCGAACCAAGCTGTTTTGGTATAAGAAATTAAAGATTATCAGCCTTTAGGGCCACTACCCGATGGGTTATTGTTTTGCGGAGGAGTAGCCGACCCGTTCGTTGGAGCCGTTGTGCTTGTACCATTGATGCTGTCCAATACTTTTTGCGCCTGTTGGTTAGTTGGGTCATAAGTCAATACCAGGTTCATGTATTCTTTCGCCTTGGCAGAGTCTTTATCCAATAAAAGGGCCTTAATACCTAAATAACCATATGCTTCAGCTAAATATCTTTTAGTGTTATCCTTAACTTTATCAGCCTCGGGCACTAAAGAAACATATTTTTCATAAATCGGCGCCGCAGAAAATGTCGAATCATTCGGATTAGCATATTGCTTTGCACGTGCTTTGATGATATAAGGTACCAACCAGGTATCTTTATACAATATGATTGTTTTAGATAATGCTGAATCTGCTTTAACATAATCTTTAGAACGCATGTAAGCATCAGCTAAATTGTAAAAATCTGCACCGTCAGCTTTTGCACCTTCTTTGGCGATAGATTTTTCATAAGTGGCAGCAAGTTTGTCCCATCTTTTAGCTGTTTTATATACATTTACGATGTCGTTCGTGTAATTTGTTGTTGTATCACCCAACTGCATGGCTTTTTCCATATAAGTAATACCTATCGAATCATTCATTGCTTTATTGGCATCATCTTTAATACAGATGTAACCACGACCAATCTGACCATAATCAAGAGGCAGGTGACGATCCTGTGGTGCTTGTTTCAAAAATTCCTGAATATTTTTAACACCTTCCACGCACTCACCTTGTTCAACTTGTGTATACCCTCTCAGGCGGTATTTAACCGGATCCTTAATTTTATCAAAAATTTCATTCAACACTTTTGTAGCACCAGCATAATCTTTTACCGTAAATGCAAGTTTTACATATCTTAACTTAGCTGCATCTGAAGGCTCGCTTTTTTCAAGATACAATTTTGCATTTTTAGCTGCCAGATCAAATTTACCGAATACCTGAAATATACTGCTCAGATAATAATAGGCAGGTGCATGCTCAGGATCTGCTTTGATAGACTCGGTCAACTCTTGTTGAGCTCTTGGATAGTTTTTACCTTGAAACCACACTCTACCCATCAAAGTACGAATAACCGCCGCCTTCTGACCCATGTTCAACGCATTTTCAAGTGCTGTCATTGAGGATCCACCATCATTTTTCAATAAAAATGCTTTGGCTAAAGCAATGTAATAATCAGGATTATTCTTCACCTTCAATACATCCAAACCAGCCTGAATATTCAATACAGCTTCTGCAGGATCATTCAATTTTGGATCTTCCGAGTTAGCATATGCTTCTCCGATTCTGAATAAAACTTCAGGATTCTTATTTTTTGTATCTTTTTTTATTAAATCAAAATCTGCTTTAGCACCCGCTTTATCGCCAGAAAGCAATTTTACCGCACCCAAACCAACACGGTTAAGAGGATCAGGTTTTTTTTCTGTTGCTGCACCTTTAGTGAACGCTTCTTTGGCTTTTTCCAAATCAGGTTCAGGCAGATTAAGATAATAATATCCCTGATAAAAATAATTCTCTGCTGTTGGTGCAGAAGTTACCAGTTGATTGAAAATTGTTCCTGCAGCGTTGTATCGCTCGGCATCCAAATTTCTCAGTCCGTCCTGCACAGTTTGTGCCAAGGTGTGGAATGTCAACGCCAGCACCGCCACCGCTGATACTGACAAAGATCTCAAAATCTTGTTCATTTTCACTCTGAAAGTTAGGTTTACGAATTCTTTGTATTAAAAAAAGATTAAGCAAAGTTAAAAAATGTATTCCAAACAGAAAAAAATTTGTTGTTGTTCGTATAAACTTTTTAAATCTTTTGCTTTTACTGATTTAGACAAAATGTTTTATCTGAGGTTTATTAATTAAATGTTAATGAAAGCTTTTCAATGATTTAAACATAGGTAACAATCTTTTTAGCTGTATTGTTCTTTTCTTTCACTATATTATCCTACTTGGGTTGTTCGGTATTAATAATAATGCCTTTCGGAATCACATAATAGGGAATCAATCCTGACTTTTCTACTACTAACTGGCCAATCTGCGCACAACAAAAACGGATAAACGCCTTTGTTAGCCCGTAGTGCTTCATTGTATGCAACAACACTCTTCTTTCAAGCGGATATTTTCTTGCGCTTAATGATTCAGTGGTAGGTTTATAAAAATCGCCTTCTCCCGGGTTATCAGAAGCAGAGACCCCAAGCACTTTTACTCTACTTATAAAAGTACGGCTGTTTTTATCATCCAGATCACTGATCCAGTTACCCCCAATCATACCAATGGCCTTTGGGTTTCTCTCGATATAATCAATAACATCCATATTACCATTGGCAGCAAAAATATTAGCCTTTTTTATATCCTGAATCTTCAGTTTCTGAATCATATAATTCAGATTACTCGAATTACTATTGTCAAAAACAAGTTTGTAATCGGTGTAAGCCTTGCCATCAAATATTTCTTTTAGTTCTTTTAAAGAAATACGTTCCATAGGGTTGCTGTTGTTGGTAATCAAAGCTACCCCATCCAGCGCCATCTTTGCGGGAAGATAATCTATTTTACGAGAAGCATAAATAGCTTTTTCATTTTCGGTTGCCTCACGGGTTCCTATAGCTATATCTACCGAGTCATTCATCATCAACGCCATTGCCTTTTGCTCGGGCATGTATTTTACATGTATAACAGCTTTAGGATAATGCGCATTATAGGCCATTATCTGAGCTTCAACAATAGGTTTCAGTGATTCGTCGGCTGCAATCGTTATTTCGCCATCATTGGGCAAATCTGGCTTATCCGGCTTGGAACATTTAATAAATAGCAACGCACAAATTAACAAGAGAAGTAACTTTCTCATGGTAGTGTTTATAATCGTTTAAGTTTGAACAATGTAAAAGTATGAATTAGTAAACGTAAAAGTCAAGCGATTCGGTATTAATATTAAAAAAAAATTAAAAAACATGCCACTCTGTGAGACAAAGTGGCATGCATTTATCAATAAATTTTAATCAGTTATTCATCGTATCCCTGATTGACAAATAAGCTCTGTAAGCTCTGAAAATGCCGTAGGCAACAAGCAAAGTACCCATTGCATAAGCGAGATTATCCGAGAGAGGTACCATCAACCATTTCAATTTGATAACAAAGTATCCTAAAACAATGTATACCAAGGCGAATAAACCCATAGACAATTGCAGGACCCTTTGAAATACCTGACGCTGCTTATCTGATGAATTACGTCGTGTTGCCATTATTACTCAAGTTGGAAATTGATCGGCATCGTAAAGAATAC
>CALRLN020000050.1:0-17134 GCA_943368675.1 Chitinophaga pinensis
TTTATTCCCAATTCTCCGTTCTCAACCTCTTGTACTACGGCTAATTTAAAAGCATAACTGTAATCTTTCTGTGTACGCTTAACGTACTGGCTTTCAATGGTTTCTTTCATAACATTACTTTTATTGTAACGCTATTTCAGGACGTGACACTGCCGGCAATAAAAATGCCCATTTAATTAGTATCAATTCGTTTTTTTATTATTTTAGCAACCTATTTCACAACATTGCTAAGATATATTTGCTGTAATCATGAACCGGACACCTTCGTCTCACGGAGCCTCTTTTATTGGCTACAACCAATCGGCCTGGTTGCACATTATCTTTTGCACTAACCTATTGTATTCCTTTTAAACAACTTCTTCTTTATACCATGATTTTTTTACAGGCAAGCCTATTCCCGACAGAGTTTTACCTCGTTATTCCTCATGTAATATTAGCACATCTTTGTGGAGTGCATTATCTTGTCTGGCAAATACAACCACGTTATCCGCATTATAGCACAACAGGTAAAATTTTAAGCTGGATAGCCTTGGCCGTAATTGTCTGGCTGGCGTTTTATGCCTTGCCTATCTGGATAATGATATTCGGAATAGTTTCAAAAGCCTCAGTTCTGGCAGCTAATAATTTTTTGATAGGTGTGGCAGGACTGTTTTTCCTTGGATTATTGATTCTGGAATCTTTTATTGTTTACAATCATTTTTTCAGGCAACACCAGAAACAGTTTTCATCAGCATATTTCGCCCTATCTGTATTTATCAGTATCATAGCCTTTATCTGTACTTTCGCCATGTTTAGTTTCCTGACGAAGGACGTGATTCTGACCGAGTTGACTCACCCGAATTATGCAATTCTGAAATAGTAGATAGTGTGGGGGATGGCGTGGGGCGGCTACTCTATAGATCATGCTCTATGCCTCCTCTCCTACCGGAAAATACATATCAAAAACAGCTCCTTCGCCAACTTTGCCTGAAGCCCTGATGATACCCGCATGGTTTTCTACAATTTTCTTTACGATAGCCAGGCCGATACCTGTACCCGGATATTCGTCTTTACCGTGTAATCGCTTAAAAACCTGAAAAATAACTTCATTGTATTCAGGATCAAAACCGATTCCATTATCTTTAACACTGATATGATAATATTTCTGGTTTTTATCAATACCAGTCTCATTAATATCAGTACCTGATACTATTTCACTGTTAATCGTAATATGTGGTGCCTGATCAGCTCTGGAGAATTTAAGCGCATTTGAGAGCAGATTTGTAAATAATTGCTCAAACTGATACCGTACAATATTGAGTATTGGCAAAGGCGCCTTTTCTATAGATGCATTGCGTTGCAAAATTGTTTCTCTTAACTGCTCTTCAATATTGTCTAAAAGCGTATTCAGATTTACCTCTTCAAAATGCCTTTCAGCAGTATTGGCACGAGAATAGGCCAGTAAATCAAGTATCAATTGCTGCATTCGTCTGGAAGCATTCTGCAAACGGGCAAAATAATCCTTGCCTTTGTCTGACAGGCTATCTTTCTCTATTTCCTGAATGCGTGCCGAGAAAGTCTGAATTTTACGCAATGGTTCCTGTAAGTCATGGCTGGCCACGTAGGCAAACTGTGCAAGTTCATTATTGAGTTTACTCAGTTCATCATTCGACTCCTCCAGTTGACGGGTCCGTTGTTGCACCTTTTCTTCCAGTTCGTTGGCAAAAACCTTCCAGTCGTGCACATCTGTACTCGTACCAACCCATGCAATAATATTCCCTTCTTTATCTTTCTGTGGCACGGCTCTGCTGAGTTGCCAGCGGTATTGCCCGTCATGCCTTCGCAGTTCATGCTCGGCTTTAAACAATACCCCTTCAGCAATCGCCTCCTGCCATGCGGTGCGACTAGCTTCTTTATCATCAGGGTGTACCAGATTTAACCAGCCATCCTTCCGCAGTTGCGCTGCATCAAGGCCCGAATAATCATACACCGACTGATTAAAATAATCCATATTGCCGCTGGCATCGCTCGTCCAGATATGCTGTGGCAATGAGTCCGCCAATAGTCTGAAAACCTCCTCTCTTTTTTCCAGTTCTTTCTGGTAATTCATTTCACTGGTCACATCCCGAATCGTCCCCATCATTTTATATGGTTTACCCTCGGCATCATATAAAACTTTACCTCTTCCTTCCATCCAGTGAATACTCTTGTCTTTCCATATTAATCTCGAAGTATAATGCAGTGAACCGGTGCGATAGGCTTCTTCAAAGGCCTTTTTCCGGATATGCAGATCATCAGGATGCAAATGAGCCACCAGGTCTTCATGGGTCAATACCGCATCTTTATTATATCCGAATATCTCAAGGTATCTTGGAGAATAGTCAATCTCTCTCGTTATCAGGTTAAGATCCCATGTTCCCAGTCCGCTGGCTTCAATCAATATTTTCAGCCGTTCTTCATTCTCGGTAATTACCCGCTCGCTGTGTTTTTGTGAGGTAATATCTCTGGCAATCTTTGAAGCGCCAATGATTTCCCCCCTGGCATTTTTAACCGGAGAAATCGTCAGCGAAATATCAATAATCTGTTTATCTTTTCTGATTCGACGGGTTTCAAAATGCTCAATCCTTTCTCCTTTTTTCAATCGGCTGATGATTTCATCTTCTTCCTGCAATCTGTCGTCCGGAATCAGTTTTGATACATGCTGCCCTATCATTTCGTGGGCTTCATAACCCATAATCCTCTTTCCGGCATCATTCCAGCTTGTCACAATGCCATCAAGGCCCTTGCTTAAAATCAAATCATCCGACGACTGCACAATGGCAGCCAGCATCGCCATTTTTTCTTCTGCTATTTTGCTTTCTGTAATGTCCTTTACCGTCCCTAATAATCTTACGGGTGCACCTTCAGTATTATAATATACTTTGGCACTGGTTTCTATCCACTTCTTTGTTCCATCTTCAGCAGGAATAAAAAACTGGTAGTTTAAAAAACCCGACTTCAGCGATGCCTGATATATCTCTTTCCGAATTGTTTCATCATTGAGTTTCAGCATTTCAAAATATTGCTCCAATGAAACAGAACCTTCAATGCCGAACATTCTGTTCATAATATCTGACGACAACACCTCACCGGTAAGAATATTGTAATCGTAAATACCAATATTACTGGCGTCAACAGCCAGGCGCATCCGTTCCTCCAGTTCCTCAACTTTTTTCCGGGCGTTCATTTCATCTGTAATGTCATAACCGGAGATAACAATACCAATCACTTCTGATTTTGGATTCAGAATTGGTTGAAAAGTAAAATTTGCATACACTTCTCTGGTTTTTTCGGCGTTCTCATTAAACCTGAAATACATTTCTTTGCCCACATAATTTACTTTTGAGGTACGTACCTTATCCAGAATCTCAAAAAACCCCTGTTCTCTTAACTCAGGTAATACATCTTCTAATTTTTTACCGATTACTTCCCGTTGTCCGACAAAATGAAGGTAAGACGGATTTGCCAGTTCATAGGTATAATCCTGTTCGCGCAAAACGCAAAAAATACCGGAAGCCTGCTTAAAAAAATTGTATATGACCTGCTGAAAGTCTAATTGTACAGATAGTTGTGAATCATCAGGAATTACTAATGATGATTGTATGCTCATAGTTCATAACCAGTTAAAACAAAAATGCCAGGGTTGTCGTTGGATTTACTCTCTGACAAATATATATAATTATGAGTAATGCGCAAAGAAAGCGGAGACCAGCAGAATAGGCAGAGGTTTAATAAGGTAAGTATAAGGATGCCTGCAAACCCAGGCTAAAAATAAATGGGCAGACTCATTTCCCATTCAGAGGTAAATATCCTCCTTACAGTTTCGATATAGTCTTTGTATGACTCAGGTTTGGTGATAAATAGATTTGCCCCTGCACGATAAGCTTTCTCAACCTGATTTTTATTCTTATCGCTCGTAAGAACTACTGAAAAAGTATTGTTCCACTTATGTTCTTTCCTGATTTCTTTCAGGCATTGAATACCACTTTTCTTGGGCATATTTACATCAAGCACTACCACATTAAATGTCGGAGACTGAGCAGATCTGAGCTTGTCCATCAATTCCTTTCCATTACTTACGATAGTAAGCGTACCGGGAAAACTCATTTCTTCCAGCGCTTCCTGAAATATCTCCTGATATTCAGTATCTTTTTCAGCTAACACGATATTAAAAGACATATACATATTACAATACGTATTTAGTTCTGACATTACCATTATAAAAGCAAAGCACGAACCTTATAAACCAGCAGCTTGTTAAAAATAATTAGACAAAAAAAAGATAATACCAATAATGGCTTTTTAAGTAAAGGGAAGGGAATTTATGATAAGCGGGAAAGATTTACTGATTACGAACAAAAAATAATATCAAAATTTATATCATCCAAAATGCCATGCGTTTACCAGACTCTGCAAATTAAACGAATAAAATAGAGAAATATTAATATAACTGCCTGAAAACTAAAAACTTAACGTTAATTTAATATATACGAAAAAAGCAAAGGAGAAATAAAGAGGAAGATAATAATTTTGAAGAAGCCCAGCATTCAGGTTTGGGCTAAGGGCAGGAGAATGGCAATAAAAGGAAAAAGAGAACGCTCTTTTAATGAACATTCTCTTTTAAAGAGTATCAGACTACCTCCGTAATAAGGGTACGTATCTGCGAGGCCATTTCAGGAGTAATATTTACCTGGTGTACCTGCGCAGCATGTACTGACGCCATAGCCAGTACTTCTTCATCAGTGGCTGCTTCGATTTCGCCTTCACAATCAAAGCCAACATCACGACATTTAAGTTTCTTCATGGTAATAATAGTTAAAAATAAGTTTTCGTTGATAATCTTTTTTATAAGAACCTGTTTAAACTTATTTGCGGTGCGCCGCTGCGATTTGGATTAGAAAATGGTATATTTTGACTGCGACTGCTTCATTTGTTTTCACCGTAGCTCTGCTACGATTCAAACAAATGAATTGTCTCGCCCAAAATCTATCCATTTTCATCAATAAATAAAAAGTTTAAACAGGTTTAATCAATAAGTAAGCACCTTGTCGCTTTCGGCTACCAAAGCCACAAGGACTTTAGGCAGGGCAAATTCAATGGGTTTGCCTTTTATATCAGCCTCAGTTACTCCTCTTGCTTTTGAAGAATTACCTGATAAATAAAACCGCCCATTCCCTTTCACGATGGCATCGTAGTGTTCACGAAGCTTGCCTGTGCCTAAGCCTGTTACTGAGTTAAGTATGGGCTCTTGTATTAGTTTTACGGCGTCGCCCGCCAGAAATAAATTAACGGTATGTCCTTCTTCCAGTGCTGTTTTAGCCACTAAAAAAGCCAGTGCCACTCTGGTAGAATCTTTTGGCCCCTGAGTAACATGAATCAGAAATTTCATGGGTTTGGTATTGGTTTGAGCAGAAATAGAGGTAATTGATAGAAACAGGATAATGAGTGTTAAAAAATAGTTTTTCATGCGTTTTTTGCTTTTGTTTAAGCAAATTTATGCCCGGCTACCGCTATAAAACGGTAACAAAGGTTACATAAGTGAAAATAAAATTTACCTGAGTTGAATAGACCCTCTGAACAGCTTTAATTTGCCTTGCTGTTCAAAGCTTTTAAGAATGCGTGAAACTACAACCCGGTTAGTGCCAAGTTCATAGGCGAGGTCCTGATGAGAGATACTTATTTTTTTATTATTATCTTGTTTTGCTCTGTTGATTAAATAGGAAATTAATCTTTTATCGATTGAATCAAACGCTACACTTTCAAAGGCACCAAGTAATTCGTCATAACGGCTGCGGAAAGTCTTTATCAGAAACTCATTCCACGACGGATATTTCAATTGCCACTCACGCGCCATGCTGGTCGGAAACACAAAAATCTCTGAACTATCAGTGGCTACACCATACGATGTACTCGTATTATTAAAATACGCCGCCGATAGAGACATCATACAGGTTTGCCCTTCACGCACATAATACAGCAGAATCTCCTTGTCTTCTTTTTGTTGAAAAACCCGTATTTCACCACTGATAACAATGGGCAGAAAATCAAGATATTGTCCTTCTTTTACAATTGTATCACCTTTATTTACCTGTAAGAATTTACCATGATTCAACATTTCCTGCCGAAGCGCAGGTTCATGGAAAACAACAGGGAGTTTGGCTAGCAGTTCTGTTTTGAGCATAGCAATATTGGCTTAGGTTATTATTCTTTTCAATTTAATGAAATAATTGTTTAAGCCTTACAGATAGTCTTGAAGAATGCCCTTTATTTTTATTTATTGGTTGATGGACTTTAACTTTTGCAATAAATTCCCCTCTGTTATGAATTATTTGAGACTCGATTAAAATTATGCTAAACTGGTAGGTGAACAAGTCGAAGACATTCTTGAGAAAAAAGTAATGCAACCCTGACAAAAATAAAGCCTGCAATTTCTCATTGCAGGCCCGATTCATTGCCTTATCAACCCTAAAGCCATTGCCAGTTCAACATCCCTGTTTTGAAGAATATCATCAATTCTTGCATAAACAGGATAATCCGGTATGATACCCCTATCAGAATGTTCTGCTTTTTTCACAGCATTCAGGTATTTATAGAGCGGAATATTTACGACAATCCCACTGTTAGGCAGTATCGCTTCTGTTCTTCCACCTGATGTATTGCCGTAATAACCTCCGCCTGTTTCTTCTCCCACAAAAACCGCCCGCTTATTACTTCTTGCAGTAGCGCAGAAATCGGCAGTGGTAGAGAAACTGAGTCCATTCGTTAGCATATAAACCTTTCCTTTAAAACTATTGGTTTTTGGTTTTTGCAAACCGAGCAAGGGATTTTCTTCTAATTTCACGACATGCGTATTAGAGGCCTTTGAGGCAAAATACCCGAATGGCTTCTGACTGAGATAACTATACAGCAAAGCGCCGTAATCATCATTTCCACCACCATTATCACGTACATCTATAATCAGATTGCTTATTTTTGCGGCATTCACAGCCGTAAAAGCACTGTCAAGAAAACTTCCAAAATCAACTTTTGCCCGACTGATTCTGCCCTCATCAAATGTCCTGACCGTCAGCAAGGCAGTGGTCTTGTCTATCAATTCAAGTTGCAAGGGCCTTGTATTGTTCTGTTTCTTCTTATACTCGCATACAAAATCTCTGGTGGATTTAGCCGCTAGCTTCACTGTTTCTACACTCCCGGTTTTGGTTTTGTATTGCACTTGAAAAGTATCCTTATCACCGAAAATCCAGTGGTATAGAATCGGGAAAGCTCCATCATTCAGTTGTTGTCGCTTCTTGCTTGTAATTGCACCATCAGAAGGAAGATAGTGGTATATTTCGCGGGCAATTTCACCAACAGGCTTCTTATCAATAGCCACAATTTCAGTTCCGGCTGGCATTGTCTCTACACCTCCGCAAAGTACATAGGCTTTGTCATTAACAAAGTAAGGATACAGCGGAAAAACCTTTTCATTTTCGTCATAATGAGCCATCAGCAACCGGGGCACATTACTACCCGTATGTCCATCCTGAATGGCACTTATCATTTGTAAAATCGGCTTGCCAAACTGGAGCGATGTCATCGGCTGATTCAATGTTTTATAACAACTATCCATCAACCGGTCTATTTCCTGCTTGCTTTTATAGGTATAAAGCCCGGCATGGTTTTTCTCCAATGCCTCTCTGAAAACCCTGAAATCAGCCTGAAGCAAATCAGATGCTATCAGTTTAGTTGAAACCCCGGTAGCGGTAACCTGATTAACAACTTTTATAGTGGAGATTCTGGTATAGCAGGTATCCTTATCATTCAGTACAATCAGAAAATCATAGGTTTTGCCGGGCCTTACATTAAACGAAACAGAATCTATGTCAGTATAAAAAGTAATGCGCTTGTCTATAAGCGGTTCCAGAGCCTGATAGACATCAGGTTTTGCTTCAGGCGACAGATTCCAGATGTCTTTCTGAAATACCTTTCCGTCAAGAATACTTACATTCTTCGATTTTGCCTTAACAACAGGCAACGATTGGGCATAATCACACTGAATAAACAGCAGATTAATTACCATAACCAATAGGTATTTCATACTTAGTCAGTGTTTTTATCTGATTGTTTAAGAAAGAAGAAATACCCCAGAAAGCTTATTGAAATACTGAAAGCCATAATAGCCAGCGAATGAATACCTAACGGCTGAGTATAATGTATAGCAGTGAGCGCAATGCCCAAACCTGCCAGAATGGCAAACCATTTTATGTTCACATTCAGGTCACTTTTCGGATTGTTCTTTAAAACAGAAGCGACAACGCTATCCGGCACCCCCTTATCAACAATTTTATTTTTGAGTTTGTTGTCCATTAGCCGGTTCATAACGGCAAGAATAAACCACATAAATAAACCTACTGTAAATATCATAGCCACGACTCTGAAAACCTCAGGTGCATGCAATCCGTTTCCGTCTTGTGCCTGTGCCAGGTACGGACTAACAGACGCTAATAAAATGATAACCGGCTTTTTCATAATTTTATAATAATGTTTATGTTTATATCAGATTAGATAGTTAACTAAAATAAATGTTGCAAATTAATAAAGGCGTAGTGTTCTCATTTGTGCCTTATACTTCTGATACATATCGACGCCCAGAAAAACCATCAGCCCCAGAGCTGTGATAATTACCAGACCAATCAATATGGGCTGTACAAGCGCAAACAGACTTACCAGACTATTACCAAATATAAAGCCTACCATCCCGGCCATCATCACTATGATAGCAACAAGAATATAAGAAAAAGATTTGTCGTAAACGGGCTTTGGCTGTGGCAATTGCTCCATCACCAGGTCTGCAACATCAAAGTCAAATACGGCTTTTTCCTGTGTTTCAATCCCCTCTATTAATACCTGATAGTATATAACCTGCTGTTGGCAATGCTCACACTGCTGTATATGCGCTGCTATTGCCCCGGAACAGCTTTGCGCATCTAATGCGTATTGCTGAATCTGTTCTTCGGTCAGATGTATGTTTTTCATAATGCCTCCTTTTTATAAGTGAGCAATCAATTGTCTTTTAATAATTTTCTCGCCCTCGACAAATAGCTTTTTACTGTGCCTTCAGGCAACTGCGTTATTTCTGTGATTTCGGCATAGCTCAGCTCTTCATTGTGATAAAGTGTAATAAGTGTTTTATAAATGGGTGAAAGCTTGTCTATTTCTATTTTTAAAATTGTAGCAAGTTCTTTTCTGAAAAGACTCTTTTCAGTTTCACTCATAAAAGGGTCAATGGGTTTTTGCAGGTTTTCCAGAGCCTCATTTTCTTCGTCAGCAACTACGTTTTCAAGCAACACCAGTTTCTTTTTTTCAAGATACGCCAGGCAGGTATTGTAGGCAATCTGTCCTATCCAGGTTGAGAGCTTAGCCTGAAACTGAAAACTACCAAGTTTATGAAAGGCCTTCAGATAAATATCCTGCGCAATATCTTTTCTGTCAGATGGGTTACGAATCATCTTATACACTATCTGCCCTACCAGCCCTTCGGTATTTTTCATAATAATCCTGAAAGCATTAGTGTCTCCATCTAATACCCTATTGACCAGAGTCTGGTCTGACCCATTATTTTTGCTGGTAATGTTCACTAAAGCATGAGACAGTCGACACTAAAAAATGTTGCACTAAATTTAAAAATACTTCGATTTTAGGTAATAACAAAGTCAGATTCACCCAACCTGAACTTTCAACTGACTGAAAAAAAATATTTTTTCAGTCAGTTGTGATTTTTCCGTACCTTCTCTACACTAATAGGTTAAGAAAATAAAATCGCCCGATTATCCGTGGACAAAAAAGAAACATTCATTAAAGCCATCAAAGAAAATGAAAGACTGATTGTCAGAATTGCCTCGGTGTATACCAATAATGCTGACGACAAGGCCGATCTGGTGCAGGAAATCATTTATCAAGTCTGGAAATCCTTCGATTCATTTAATGAGAAATCGGGTTTAAGTACATGGCTGTACAGGGTGGCGCTGAATGTGGCTATTTATCAGTTGAAGGTCGCAAAAAGAAGAATTTCAGCCATTCCGATTGATGAACAGATATTAAATTATCAGGATGAAGACAACAGCGCAGCAGAACAGAAATGGGAATTATTCAGGCAACGGATAGAAAGCCTTAACCTGCTCGACAAAGGTATTGTAATGCTTTATCTGGATAGCAAAAGCCATGAAGAAATTGCCGAAATAGTCGGGATAAGTATCAGTAATGTAGGCACCCGAATGCAGCGAATAAAAGAAAAACTACGGAAACAACATTTAAACAGGTAAGATTATGGAACTGGACGAACTAAAAAATATCTGGGACGAAGCCGGTAATCTCACAGAAATGAAAACGCTTTTAAATCATAAAACCATTGAAAAAATGATACAGCAAGGATTCAGATCAAGATTAAACAAAGTGATTTTCCATGAGGCCCTCGGTACCTTCTTTGCCTTTGTCGCAGTCATTTATATGATTGTAAATTTCAATAAACTCACTACCCCGTTTTTTCAGGCAATGGGCATTCTTACCATTCTTATATTGGTAGTACTACCTATTATCAGTCTTGTATTGCTATGGCAAATTAATTCGGTGGGAGATCTGACCCGCTCCTACGCCGAGACCCTGAAAACCTTTGCCACTCAAAAACTAAGGTTTATCCGGTTTCAGCAGGCAAGTTTATTAGCAGCCTATATTCTATTGGTGTTTGTCATTCTTCTTATGCCCAAATTTACGGGCGGCCATAGTCTGAATGACAATAAGTTTTTCTGGGCAGGAACCATAGCTGTCGGATACATCTTTCTCTCGTTTTTTTCAAGATGGGTGATAAAATTCTATAGTAAATCCCTGAGCCAGGCAGAAGAGTTGTTGAAGGAATTGGAGGGGTAAATAAATTATCTTTTTTTCTTATGATGATTGATACTCAAGACAGGGCCATGCGCTGTCTCCGATTTTACCCATCCGGGATACCTACTCTGATTCATCAACAATACTTGTCAGATACCACTGATTATCGATTTTTGAAAACAGGTGATGCACCACCTCTCCGGTATCATCATTGATAAAGACCACATCTTTAGCATCGGCTGCTTTATCAACTGTTTTCAGGGTATTTTTAGCATGTTCCCGTTTCAGCTTCAGTAAATTGGTATGTCGCCAATCGTTTTGCTGAATCGTCTTTTCATTGCGTTTTTCATCATCAACCACTATTACTTTGAGCGGAAATTTAATTCTGCTCACCTGAAACTTAGGGTCTTTGGAGAAATCCTTAAAAAACTTCTCAAAATTCTCTTCATTATCGTCAATTCCTTCAACAAAACCTGTTTTCGAACTATAGATAGATACTGTAAAAAAAGAACTTATTAATACTAAAAGAGTAATAAATTTCATACGTTCAATTTTTGGGCTGCCTGATTGATACAATTATAACGAATTATCGTATAAACTGATTTGATTTCAAATAAATTTTCTTTCGTTATTCAAATATTACAATTCATAATCAAATGATCAGATTTCTGACAGATTTGTTTCCAAACCCTCTAGGTTACATTTTAAAATATTCTTTTGTCCTACTTCTCTGCATACCTATAATCTTTAACCACCCATTCTCCGCCATCTTTTTTCTCTAAAAATATAATCAGGTCGGCATTCTCCTTTTTGCCGAATACCTTTGTTTCTATCCGTACTATGGTCTTTCCATCTTTTTTACTCAAATTATACCTGGGTATTTTACCCATTCTGACAACCTCTCCTGTTTTTTTCTGTATGGCCTTGCTTCCGAAAACAAAAGCTTCCATTAAAATATATTCCTGCTTCTGCCGGACATAAAAGCCTATAAGATTTACCCCCGACACATATAAAATAAATAATGAAACGAATAAAATTCCCATCAGCTCAGTATTTCGTTTCATGGTTGTCGGTTCAGTGGCCTCAACTTCTGTTTTAAACAATACATCGCCAATACGTTTATCCAACAGAAAAAAAACAAAAACTTCAACTGGCAACAGAATCAAGCTGATATTCCTCAAAATCAGATTAAGAGGCCTACCTGATTTATTATTTATCTTCAACCCTATAAAATATTTCCCCGGGCTTTGCCCCTTTCTTATGTCTTTCATAATCAACAGAATAAGCATAAGAGCTATTGCCGGATAAATCATCGGTTCAAACTCCTGCTTCCATACAAATACACCCAGATCCATAAGCAGTGCTGCCGGTACGCTGCTTATCAATAAATCTATCAGAAAGGCATATATACGTTTTTGTGGCATTGTTAGTTAAAACTTGCTTTATGCTCAAATATAGTCTAATTGCTTAGTTTCAGGAAGCATAAATTGCATTTATTCAAAGTCAATGCCAATAAAAAAGGCTCCGGAAAATCCGAAACCTTTGTTTGTGTTCTCTATTTTAATTAATCCTTATTAATCCCTTATTCTGAACAAGAACATATCCCTGCCTGACACCGGGTTTACAGTAAGATTTCCGAATTCCATTGTAACACTGGAATTAGCAATGACAAACATATTTCCGTCAGGTTGAACCACAATGGAAGCAGGGTAATCTTCTGAAGGCCCTGCACTTTGTGCCCATTCAACTATGCCATTATTCCTGAATTTCATAAAGAATATGTCAGCATTGCCAAATGCTTCCATTCTCTTATTACCAAAAACGGTTCCGGAATTCAGGAACCTTTACCAGTGAAATTGCATCTATTTAATCTCTGAACCTTACCATAAAAGCGTCGTAATAACCAGCTCCATTTACCTTTGTATGTGCAAAGTTTGCCCAATCATAAAAATATCCTGTTACATAGGTATTACCATTAGCTTCAACAGCGATACTAGTTGGGTAATCATTGAAGGGCCCACCCCCGCTTACTCCCCACTCAACCAATCCCTCAGGTGTAAACTTTACAAAAAAAATATCATTTTCTCCTATGCTTTCGAGTCTTACTTTTCCCAAATCAATTATGTTACTGAAGAACCCTGTAGCATAGACATTGCTATGTGCATCCAGACCCAAATCTAAAATATACTCTGTTTCTATGGTTCCATATTTTTTAATTAATACAAGGTTACCATCATTTTTGTATTTAGCCAGAAATATATCATAACCACCTGAACTTACTAAACTTACATTATCAAAAGTTGCTGTGTCCTGAAAACCACCAGCCAACCATATGTCTCCATTGCTATCAACCTCTATATCGTTACCCATGTCATTATTTATACCTCCAGCCTGTTTTACCCATACCCATGTATCATTTACATAAGTATACTTAGCAATAAAAATATCCCAGTCTCCCTTGCTTACTAAAGATGTATTTCCGAATTTGATTGTATTGCTGAATGTTCCGGTTATATATATGGCTCCACTATTATCCATAGCTATGCTACTACCTTTATCCGAATCTGTACTACCAAAACTTCTTACCCACTCAAAATTTCCGACACTGGTGATCTTCACCATAAAAATATCATTCGCCCCTGAGGTAATCAGTGTTTTAGTGCCAAAAGTTCCTCCCTGAAATTCTCCGATAACGTATATATTTCCGGTTGCATCCAGTACCAGATCATTCCCCTGGTCATCGTTACTTCCCCCTGCTCTGCGCACCCATTCCAGTGTACCATTATTGCTGTACCTGGCAACAAAAACATCATTTGCTCCACTACTGGTAAGAGATGTGTTATCAAAATTTGCTGTGCCGGAAAAAAACCCTGTTACAAAAACGTTGCCACTGCTATCTATTTCGAGTTTTTTGCCAGAGTCCGCTGATGCACCTCCTGCTTTTTTTACCCATTGCAGAACACCGTTTTTATTATACTTGGCAACAAAAATATCCGTCATTCCATCGCTTGTAAGGCTCACATCTCCAAATTTTGCAGTTCCGGAAAAATGTCCTGTTAAATATATATTTCCGGCTTTATCAGCCGCTAGTCCGTTACCAATATCACTTGTTGTTCCTCCCTCAGACCACACTTTCATCCCGGGCACTACGGAGTTTGTACTTGACAAGAGCTTTGCCCATTTTTTTCCATCATAAAAACGCAGGCAATTAAAGGTCGTATCAGTAGCCAGGTTACCTACTGTTGGCGAGGGTAAGGCCATGATGGCATCATAACTCAGACGCGGTATATTACCGGCCATTGCAGGGGTAATTCCATCAGGCAGAATAGTTACACTTTGTGCCAGGCATCCCAGGCATAATAAATTCAGGCAAATAATTTTTAATAGTGATTTCATAATTTTTGTTGGCATTTTGTAAAAAGTTGAGCAAATATTAAAGCTCATTTATGTCTTCTATGAAACGTAGTCTATATCGCTTTACTATTTTATCGGTGGGTAAATGGTTTCCCATTTATTCTTTTAATCTGACTACAAATAAATTCTGATTATTTTCGCCCTGCAAATAAGTGCCAGCCATTTGGAACCTTCCAATATATGCACCTGTAAGAAACATTTCACCATTGGCTTTAACTGTCATTCCAAAAATATCATCAGAGCCTTCACTGCCCGCTTTTTGTGCCCATTGACATACCCCGTACGAATTAAGTTTGGCAATAAATATGTCGGATGAGCCATTATTATTCAGTAAAGTACTGCCAAAGCAGCTTAACCCATAAAAACTTCCACTTATATAGATATTATCATTTGAATCTAATCCAAGTATTACCCCATATTCAGCGCCTTTACCTCCTTCTCTCCTTACCCATAAGGTAGAGCCGGAAGTAGTATACTCTGCAATATATACGTCGCCTTCACCCGTACTTTCTATGGTTGAGTTCTCAAATTTTGCTTTATTTTCAAACACTCCGACAATAATCAATCTTCCGCTTGAGTTAATAGCTATACAGGTACCATTATCATATCCTGTTCCTCCGGCAGTTCCTGCCCATGCCCAGGTATTACTTAACGGATCATACTTAGCAATAAAAATGTCTTCGTCTCCAGCACTTGTAACAGAGTTATTGCCAAAACTCATAGTGCCTAGATAATTGCCTGTTACGTACACATTCTTACTATTATCTACTGCCAGGCTTTCTATATAATCATTACCTGCACCTCCTGCGTTTTTTACCCATTGCAAAGTACCGTCAGTTGCATACTTAGCAATAAAAATATCACTGCCACCAGCACTTGTGATAGATGTATTGCCCAAAAGGGCTGTATTCTGAAACTCACCTGCCACATATACCTCTCCGCTTGCACTTACCACCACTTTCTTACCCTTATCTGAGCCAACACCGCCGCCCTTTTGTGCCCATAGTGTTTCTCCGTTTGTATCAAACTTCACAATAAACATATCTGAATTTCCACTGCTTGTAAGTGATATATTGCCGAAATTGATGGTAAGATTTAAAGGGCCAATCATATATATATTACCGTCTGCATCTAATTCTATCCCCTTATTATTATCAATTACTGAATTACCATAACTTTTAAGCCATAGAATATTGCCTGTTTTGTCATATTTAGCAAGGAAAATATCACTTGACCCGGTGCTGGTAACAGACTTATTCCCAATGGTTAAAGTCTGATAATAAATACCAGTTAAATATATATTCCCTTCGGCATCGGTTTTTATATCATAGCCCCTCTCAACATAGTTACCACTCTCAGCCCAGGCTGCCACTGCTGTTGGAGATTGGTCACTACCTGTTAAAACTTTTGTCCACTTTTTACCATCATAATATCTAAGACATTTAAATGTTAAATCATTAACCAGGCTACCGAAGCTGGGGGCGGGTAAAGCCTCGATCTGTTCGTTAGTGAGTGTAGGGATACTGCCAGCCATAGCAGGAGTAATTCCGCCTGGAAGAATGGTAACACTCTGCGCCAGGCTACTTAAACTTAGCATACAACAACAAACAATTTGTAATAGCGATTTCATAAATTTTATATAAGACTTTAAAAAACTTAACAAAACTAGGGCTGCATTGAAAACAATTTGCAGAATGGTCTTATAATCAACTTATAATTTTATCGGTTGGTACATTGCTATAAAATGATATTCCGGAATATCAAAACAGGAATTTATGTGGTACAGAACAATAGAGAAGCAGCGATGCCCTGTGCTTGCATAGATATTGAAGAGTTTTCAAATTCCCATAAGATTTCTTATTTTGTATTAAAAACCTGACCCAGGCTGCAACACTTTCATATTCCGCAGTTTAATTGCGAAAAAAAACTTACTTTTGCAGAAAAATCCGCTTCTCAGAGAAGTACAGTTCACAATCTATGAATATCGAATCATCATTAAAATCTGCTATCAAGCAAGCATTATCAGCACTTTTTCAGGTCGAAGAAGAAGTGGTTTTACAACCGACTAAAAGCGATTTTGAAGGCAACTATACCTATGTGGTGTTCCCGTTGGTAAAACAACTCCGGAAAAGCCCGGCCGATATTGCCAATGCCATAGGAGATTACCTGAAAACCAACACAACTCATATTAAAAGCTATAATGTAGTACAGGGCTTTTTGAATCTGGTTCTGGCAGATGAGGTCTGGTTTGATTTACTGAATAGCATTTTAGCTGATGAAACCTTCGGCACGCTGGCAAAGAATAATCAATCGGTAATGGTTGAATATTCCTCACCGAATACCAATAAACCACTGCATTTAGGGCATTTAAGAAACAATTTTTTAGGTTTTTCTGTATCTCAGATACTCGAAGCCAACGGCTATAATGTGGTAAAAACCTGTCTGGTAAACGACCGTGGTGTGCATATCTGTAAATCAATGTGGGCGTATCAGCAATTTGGTAATGGTGAAACCCCTGAATCATCAGGTCTGAAAGGTGACCACCTGGCCGGGAAATATTATGTAATTTTTGACAAGCATTATAAAACCGAGATTGAAGCCCTGGTGCAGGGAGGCATGAGCGAAGAGGAAGCCAAAAAGAATGCCCCTGCCATAAAAGCCGTACAGGAAATGCTCATTAAGTGGGAACAAGGCGATGAAGAAACAGTAGCCCTATGGCGTAAAATGAACGATTGGGTGTTTGCAGGCTTCAACGAAACATATAATAAAATCGGGGTATCGTTTGATAAAACCTATTATGAGTCAAATACCTATTTGCTGGGTAAAGATATAGTTGAAGAAG
>CALRLN020000051.1:0-16920 GCA_943368675.1 Chitinophaga pinensis
CGTGTAGTAATTACGGCAGTAATAATGGTAGTAGTTGGTATCCACCAGGAGGTTATTCAGGTGGTGGCGGAAGTGCCAATGGAGGAGTTGATATACCTGCTGAAATTAATGAGCCACCGCAAAGTTATTGTACTGGCGAATTAGATATAATCACTGATGTATTGAACTCTCTGGCAAAAGATACCCCGCAGGCAGGATTGGTCAGCTTTAACTCTGCAACAGATACATACCAGATAACAGGTGACTTTGAATATTTTAAAACAATATACTTTTTAATTGAAGATGAATTAAAGCGTTTATTTCCGGAAAATGCAACTAATTATAGCTCACCGTCTAATCAAGACCTACAGAATGCATACAATAAGTTATCAGATTTTTATAATTATGATGATTATATTACATGTGTAAGCGACCTTATCATTAATTACACAACCCCAGTCTGCTATTATTCAGGTCGTATTGAATTAGTAAAAACTATTTTAAGAACAAGTATTAATTCAAAAGCTCGGGAATTAGATAAATTTAAAAATACATTCGGTAATGATTGTGGCACCTCTCTTTATAATTTAATAAATACTAAAATAAAAAGTAGAGGAAAACAAACAATTAATGTACTTAAACTTAGTGAAGGAGACTTAACGATGAAAGAACAGGACATAAAGGATTTATGGTCTGATTTAGGCGGGAGCTTAACAAACCCACAACCCATAACCACACCTTCTCCATGCAGTATAGTTATTAAATATAACCCGGCAAATAATGAGCGTAATACAGTTATAAAATTTGAAAAAGACAATAATACATTAACAATCTCTGATACTAAGCCATTAATTCTATTTGTTAATGGAAAAGTTGGAATACCTGGAGGACCGCAAGAACCAGGTCAACCTTATTGGTTTAGTGGGCCTTCTTTTTTTAGTAATACCGCAAGTTTCTTCGGAGTTGGAGATAATAGAGCACAAGAATTTCCAAATGGAGATATCTTTCTGAGTGGTGGTGCAGGTGGTGCAAGCAGAGAACAGAAAGGATATGAATTTGCTATAACAAATTATGAATCTTGGAAAAAAATATATAAGAATCAACCTGTATATTTATTAGGACATAGTATGGGTTGTGCATATGCAACAGGAATTTCACGTTATTTACTAGAAAAAGGTGATAAAGTGGGTGGAATGATCTTATTATCATGTTTTCAAGGAAGTAGTTTTTCTGTTAATTCTTCTATACCAACTTATGAATTGGAGTATATGTATTGGGATAAAAATCTTCTTAGTGGAAATTGTGAAGTAGAAAGAGACCCTGTTATTAGTATTGGTACAAGAAGTTTTCCCTATAATGGTATAAAAGGTGTAAAGAAATTTGGTGTTGTTATAGGTAATTTTGATGTTACGAATGTTCATGGTTCAACTAATAATAATATAGTTTTCCCATATTTGAATGATTTGAAAAAAGTAAATTCACTCAATAATTGGAATGGGGGTTTACCTTATTATAGCCAAAGTCCAACGAATACTAAATTTTATCAAATTAATAAAGATATAATTTGGTCCAATCATCCACAATTTAATGCTCAGGTACCTGGGTTTCTTGATTCAACTAAACCATGTAATCACTAATTTATGAAGTCATTAGGTAAATTTTTCATTTATTTATTTGCTGGAATTTTAAGCTTACTGATTATCACTGTATTTATATCCAAAACCTTTAATATAAGCATTGGATTCGGGAATGCGATTATACCCTCTACAGATGATGAACAAAAACTGATAAATAAATACAAAACAAAGTTCATGACTAAGCAAGTACAAGCTAACCATGATTATACATTAATCAAAGCAAACGCTAGTCATGGAATTTTTATATTTTCTATTTGTACAGAAGACAGTATTTTTTCATTTAATTCAATCCGCCCTGACTCTCTAAAAGAAATGGCCTCAATGATTAATATTGATGTACAGAAGGTATTAAATCATAAAGCTAACTATGATTCAGTATCAATATTACTATGTACACAATTATCTAATAAAAGTACGGAAGGTTATAGTTATACTTTTGAGACGTACTTTAAATATCCAATAATTAAGTAATAATTCTTAAATTGTTTAGTACAATTTAAAAATAGCCTTGCCTATGACAAGGCTGTAAATTAATACAAACCGCCATGCAAAAAATATCAACATTGCTGTTAACACTCCTCTTAATAAATACCCTATTCGCTTGCGGAAAAGGAGATTTGGATGTGTTGGCTAAAGAAGGTGAGGAAGAGAAAACTGAATAGTTATCCATAGTGGAGCTATCAATCCGTGCAAGTCGTTTTTAAAACTACTCTTTTAAAAATGTTGTCTGTCATTGTTCCGCTCACAGAACGGTATTCACACCGACTGAATGAAGATTCAGCCGAACGGGGGAAATAATCGTTTTTTTAAACCAAAATCCAGATATAAAAACTTATTTACAAGCAGCAGCTATTGGCGCAGCTACAGCTATTGTCGTAGGAACAATTGTGGAAGATGTGGTTACAGCTGGGGCTGGAATAGCTGATGATTTTGCAAGTTTTGCTTTAGCGTACAGAATAATAAGAATAGCTCAAATATTACCTTAAATATATTTAACTATGAGAGATTTTTTCTTACTTTTTAATAAGAAGGCTCTAAACGAAAAATTTAATATTTCTATTTCTGATTCTTTCTTAGATTGTGCAGACGTGCAGTTAAAAATTAGTTTTGAAAAGCAAACAGGGATTAAACCTAAACAAGGGAAAATAGCAATTACTATTTTTGATGTATCAGAATTTAATTACGACAAAGGCGAAATCTCCAAATTAGATATTTCCGTCATAATTATTTCTTCAGGTAGTTTTGCAAAAGTTTGTTGGCAATCTAAATCTGGACGTATTTATGAACTCTCTGACGAAGATGTTGATTGCCAAGATATACAGTTTTGGTTTGAAGGCCTTGACCCTGCTCTTTATCATAAACAATTATATCCGAATGACCCATTGCCCTTTAAAATAAAACAGACCTATTTCCCTATTGAAATTAATAGGTTGAGCATTGATTTAATGTTATCTGTATCCTTTATAGAATCAACCTCTCAAAGTAGGCAACTTATTATTAATAAAGTTGGAGAATTAATTAATACTTGGAATTTAAAAACAGAGAAAGACGATGCCTTAAAAATTGCTAAAGGATTAGAAGATTTTGACAGCAAAGGTGTAGTTCATAATTATAGTATTGTTAAAAATGAAGAGAATTATATGGAAATCTCAATTGATTTAGGAAGTGCCGAGGTTATAGTTATTAAACAACTAATAAATCTTTTTACAAAAGAATCAGGAATTGCTAAATTAGTAATTGATTAAGAGCGTGTTTTTTACTTTTCAAGGATAAATTAATACAAAACTTTATGCAAAAAATATCAACATTGCTGTTAACACTCTTCCTAGTCAATACCTTATTCGCTTGCGGAAAAGGAGATTTGGATGTGTTGGCTAAAGAAGGTGAGGAAGAGAAACCTGCACCCATTACAGGCTTAGAAGGGAAACCTAAAAAAGTAATCCAAATGACGGCGCAGGGTAACAAAATAAGTACCCTACCTGATTATAACAAAGAAACCAAAGAGGTTTCAGGCTTACTCATCACTGACTCTCTGGCGCAATCGGCTATCAAGGAAACCTTTACAAGAAATGCCGATGGCAAAATTACAGAAGCTGCTATTGAGCGTACCATCAGTGGTGTAAAAACACAGGGTACCAGAAAGTATGAATATGATGCTAATAAGCTGTTAATGCGTACTACCGAGGAGTACCCCAACCAGAAAATCATCGAAGATTTTCTGTATGATACAGAAAAGCATCTGATTAAATACACCCGTAATCAAAGCCAGAATAACCGGACAAGTCTCTTGCAAAGTATAGCTTATAAATGGAAAAACGGAAATGTGTCAGCCATAGAGGAACGTGGAGTAATGGGCTACGAAGAAACGGATTTTATCTATGGCAGTAACCCGAATAATTTAGGGAAAGTATTTATCGAGCAAATAAAAACCCCCGTGTATCTACCCGAACAAATCAGCCAGAATCTGCTCACCTTCCAACAAAAGCTCTTTGAAGGTACCCGTATAAAATATGAGTACGAATACAACAGAGATAATCAACTGGTATCTCAAAAAAGCCTGGTTAATGATGCCAAAGTAGCAGAGTTGAGGATTGAGTATTATTAATGCTGATGACTATGGCAAGCCCTTTTGTGAAAGTACCAGTTAAGGCCGTAAGCAGAGGCCATTAACAAACCGCCTGTTACATTAAAAAACATTTCAAAGGCTGGTGGTACGAAGAAGATACCTAATACATTGAAAGTTAAAGCGATAATAAGAAGCTTAAGAGGTAATGTGTTGCGGTGGTTTTTATAATCTTTTCTTAGCAAGAAAATAGCTAAGCCTGCGCTGATTCCTATCAAAAGAATTTCAGATTTTTCGCTAATATCAGCATTTTTACCTAAATAAGGCAAGGAAGTAATAATAAATGGCATAGCAATGCAGTGAATGGTGCATAGGATAGATAGCCACAGACCTACTTTATTGAGATTATGATAATGAGTGAATATTTTTCGCATAAACCATGAAAAACTGTGTCACCAGATGATTGCATCACCGAAACCGGACACAAATATATAACAAATATGCAACATTATTGCAATTGTTTTAGTTCATTCCGAAAATATAAGATTGCTCCTAGGGCTGAACACCCAGTTTTATCAGGTTATTGCGGGCGTCTACATAATTGGGGTTACGCTTCATTACTTCTTTCAGGTCTTTGATAGCCCCATCAGTATCACCCAGGCTGTAACGAGCCACGGCTCTGTCGTTATAGGCAGTATCTACCGACATCCCGAGGTCTATCATGCGGGTATAGTCATTGTAGGCATCTTTAAACTTATTGGCTTTCAGGTTTGCAAAAGCGCGCATACCCAGATAAGCCGTTTTGTTTTCGCCCATGTCCATCGCTGTCGTAAAATCTTTAGCCGCCTGCTCAAAGTTACCTGCATCACGGTTGGCAATGCCCCGGTTATAATAGGCAATAAATTTGCGGTGTTCAGGCGATTTATCAATACTCTTCTGATAAAAATCCAAAGCCTTTTTGTAGTCGCCTTTCAGATAATAAGCATTGGCCAATGCTCCCATCAAGGCATAAGACTCTACTCCTTTTGAGAGCGCATACTCTCCATATAGCAATACATTGTTTATTTCACCCGAACGACCATAATGGTTGGCCAGATTTTCGTTTACTACCGGCGATGTAGGCTCATATTTATATGAATTGGCAAACAAAGTACCTGTATCTTTATAAGTAAGTGTTTGTTTGTAGGTAAGATACATGAAAATAACTGCTATTACAGCGCTTCCCCCCAGTATCAGATTCTTGGCCTGTACTTTCTGGTTCAGAATATAAAACACTGCGAATATTCCGCCAAAATACGGGATATAAGAATAGCGCTCTGCCAGTATTGCCCCCCCTACCGAAAGAAATTGCAGTACCAGAAGTATGGTAAAGAAGAAAAAGAAAATGCCAAAAAATGCGGCTTTCTGGCGTTTATAGGCCAAAACGCCAAGCCCAAGTACAATTAATGCCCAGAGTGGAGCTGTAACGAACTGAAGGGCATTGTAATCACCAGTACCCGGATACCCGTAGAAATTGTGCTGGTTGATAGGCACAAACATCTTGAATATATAGACCAAAAAACCATAAAAACCGAATTTCAGTTTTGTACCCATTGTAAACACATTGGCAATGGCTACGTCGGCAGTCATTTTCTCAATTCTGCCTCCCAGATTACCACCTCCCTGGATATGCACAGCCAAAGCACCAAAGAGCAATGCAATGATAAAAAACGGAATCTTTGAAGTAATGTTTTTCACTGTCAGGAATCCTCTGTCGTACCAATAGTCTATCAATAATAAAACCAATGGTAACACAACAGCCATTGCTTTAGATAAGCAGGAAAGGACAAAGAAAACAAAGCAATAGATATAATATTTGCGCTGGTTTTGTTCCAGATACTTAACATACTGAATACAAGCCAGAAAGAAAAACAAAGTATACAATACGTCTTTACGCTCCGATACCCACGTTACCGATTCTACGTGCATCGGATGTATGCCCCAGAAAAGCGCTACCAGAAAACTCACGAGCATATTATCTTTAGTAAGCTGACGGGTAAACTTAAATATCAATAAGGTATTAGCCAGATGGATAAGTGTATTCACTACAATAAAAGAAGTAGCACCCTTACCAAATAAAGCCGAATTGAGCCATAAAGAAGCCATCGTAAGCGGATGGTAGTTCAGTGCACTCTCAACACCCAATAGGCGAATCAGGTTAGCAAAAGTAGGATTCTGCACCATGATGTTTTCTGTAACATACATGTTGTCGTCCCAGAGTACAAAATCATTCGAGAATCCGGCCCAGAATGCAATCAGTACTGCTATTCCTATAATAACAGAAGCCACAACAGGGTTCAGCGAAAAGCCATTATCTGCTGATTGGGTTGAGAGAGTAGCTGCTGTCTGGATTGGTTTTGTTGACTGAAGGGGAGTGCTTTGTTTAGGTTTTTGCTTATTCTTAGCCATAATAAATACTATTTGGATTCTCGAAGCGAATATAGCAATTTCTTTGCCAATTCCGCAAAACGAAATTGGTGGATACTATCACAATACCCACCATTCTATCATTAAAATCCTTCCTTTTCTGCTTCAGCTTTCTTTTTAGCTTCTTCTTTTTTCGGTGTTTCGGCCTTAGGTACTTCCGCTAATTTCTTAGGGTCAGTCTTCTTCCCTTTAGCTGTTTCTTTAATGCCTTTATAGGTTTCCAGAAACATCTTGCGGAAAAGAATAGCCTCTGAGTAATCAACAGCTATTACCTGATAACTCTTATCTTTTTTCTTTTCACCTTTGGTTACCAATGCGTTGAAGGCATCATCTGAAGAGATAATACCCATCTCACCTTCTTTGTATCCGAAGTAATACCAGTTTTCGCCGGATAATTCTAAAAAAATGTACATTTCATCAACTCCAACCGGGTTTTTACGAATCTCTAAATAGCCATCAACCATAGCATTTATGTCTGTTTCACCGATATTTGAAATACCCAGCTTCCCTACACTTCTGTAAGCATTCTGCTTAGGCTCCCACATCAGTTTCAGATTGCTGAACACCATAGTATTGATAAACTTCGGCGAAAATTTAAATAAAGGCACATATTCTTTAGCCGAACGTATTTTATAATCTTCAATGTCTTTGTCGCCTACTATATTTCCTATTTTTGAAATCAGCTCAGGTGAATTGAGTTCTATGGCTGCCTCATTAACTCCCAGATCAAGGTTTGTTTTCACGATCTTGGTAGCCATATTAGCCAGAATCGGTTGTGCCACCGGGAAGTTGACCAGCATCATGGTATTGAACTCATGTTTGGCCGAATCAAGACGTATCCTGGCAAACCCCGAAGTTTGCAGGTATTGAGCCAGATCATTACTCAATAAGTTAAATTTACCTTCCAGATTAATAATGCCCTTGTCTTCTATCAGCTCATATTTATTGCTGACCGTTATTTTTTCTCCATCCGGTTTGATACTGAACAATTTATTCGGTTCGTCACGACGTAATACCCCCGAACTTATGAAAACATCCTGATCCTCTTCTGTTTCTTTAGCTGAGAGGAATGTCGGGTACAGCCCATTGCTTGTAGCGGTGGTTCTGAAATGCAGACCCGCAAACAATAAAGACTCGTTGCTTTTCAGGTTCTTATCAACTGTAATGGCCACTTCTTCTGACTTATCGCCTTTATAAGGAATCCAGTAACCTCCAAGTTTTGGATATTTTTTAAGAACAGGCAATACAAAACCATCCAGACTCAGGTTTTTGACAGGAGCCAGCATAGAAATTTCGCCCTGATAGATAATTTTAGGAGAAAGATACAAACTATCACGCTCTTTTACGGTAGCATGAGCAAAAGTTGAGTAGTTTTTATCTTTGGTTTTCTTACCGTCTGCCCCTACTGCAACCGCTGTTTCACGTACCTCAAAATCTCCCATTTTGATATTGAAAGTATCTTTTTTCACGTTCACAAACTGATAAGAGGCGTCGCCGGTAAATTTATTTTTAGAAAGAATCTGAATATTACCATTTCTTAGATTATGATACGCATTAAGCGTATCAATAGTCAGGCGGGCATTTTTAAAAGGCAGGATTTCTGCATCTCTGCGGATAGCCACCAGGCCTTTGTCCGGAATAATTCTGGCATCTGCCGATTTAATAAATGGTACGCCACCAATATTAAAGGTCATCTGCTCAATATCATATACCGCCGAATTACCATTAAAGGCTAATCCTTCCTGTGCTGCATTCATTGAGGTAAATACCGAAGTAGCTACATCGCCTTTCATGCTTATCTGCTTTTTCTTGATATTCCATTCAGCACGGTCTATATTGGTTTTATAGGCGGCATAAGGGAAATCGAAAGATGATTGTTGCGTACTATCGTTGAAATTACCTTCGTTGGTGGCAATATTTACAATGCTGGTATTGACATTGAAGTTCACGTTTACATTTCTACCAAGCAGTACAGGTTTTGAAGAAGCCGTAGATGACTTGATGCTAAACTGGGATTTATCGGCAATAAAGCCCTCCTTATTAAATTTAAACTGGTCTGAGCCTGTTTCCGAATCGGTTCGAATCAATTTGCCTAACCCGAATAACCCTCCTTTACGCACTAATATCCGGCCTTTCAACGAAGACGACCCTGCGTAGAAATTAAAACCTTCTTTAGAGGCAATCAGCATTGAGTCGGCTTTAGGTAACCATTTCAAAGAGTAGTCTTTTATTTCTACCTGCGGAAAATAGGCGGCTCCCGGTTTATTGGTTTCAACTACTTTTCCCTGCTCACCTACTGCCAGTAAAGAATCTGTCGCAAAGAAAATTTCTTTGGCTGTTAAAGTAGCTGCCAGGTGACTGATGTCTCCCTCTGTATGCAGTCCTTTACCATCCATAACCAGAGCCGAAGCAAATTTAATGGACGTTTCATTACCAAATACCGGATATTTGCCGGTTGGTACTTTATGAGAAAAGCCAATCGTTGTATCAGGCATGATACGAAGCTTATCTTTAAACGGCTTAAATATATTACCTGAAAAGAAGGTACCGGCAAACTCCATATCTTTTACATTCAGGCTATCGAAGTCAATTTTAGGTACTTCAAAACGTACTTCCTTGTTATAGGCTCTTTTACCCCTGAAATCATCGTCAAAATACACAATTACACCCTTATCTATTTTCAGCATGGGGTATTGAGGTAAAGATAGTTTACCCGATTTGTTATCCGGTTTGTTAAGATATACTACGCCGGGGTTATCATATTTAATCCTTCCGCCAATCTCTCTTCTGCCTCCTTTGGCATATACTGCCGGAGGTGTAAAAGTAATAGAGTCTATCTTTGGCAACGAAAGCATGTATTTTTCATAATCGAAGACCAGATTCTGCCCCGAAAAACGATAGTTTTTAGCCTTGAACTGTCCGTTGAAAGTAAAGCTTCTGTTTTTGCCGACTTTTACAATTTTATCATAGGGTGCAATAAAAGCTCTTAGCGAATCACTCAGATTAAAGCGCTTTATTCCTCTTATTATCAGGGTCTTGTCGCTCAGATTCAAAGTAGCATTAGCAGTTGAGTCTTTACTGTTACCGTAAACAGAGGGGATAAGTATCTCGTCAAAATCTTTTTTACCTGTATTAGCCAATAAGTAATGCTGACCTTTAGGGGTAATACTATAAAGATTCGTAGAGGGATTATAATAAATAAACCCTTGCTGCACGGCTACCATCAAACCCGACTTAAGAGTTGGTGGTGATATTTTATTATTATTAAAAGCCGCTACATCTTCTACACTAAAGGTAGACTTGTTGTTTTTCTGTACAAAGTTTGAAGCTACCAATAAAGGGTTAAACCCTCCTCCACTGCTCAGACCTGTTAATCTCTGTGAATCGAAAAAATCCAGCGACTCAAATACTGCCGGAATCTGTGTACGGCCGGATATAATATAAAAATCCATTTTACCTTCGGCAAGGCTCCAACGCATGGCATCGCATTTAATGCTCATCTGGTGGTAGCTATCTGTAAAAGTAGCATCTTTAAAACCACCTGCATCTATCTTATTCAGGCGCAGAATACCATCGATAGGCACATAATTGAGTTTTACAGCAGGGTGATAGATGGAGTCCTGACCCAGATAGGTTACAAAGCTGGCTACCTGTGCACTGATGAAAGCATCATTGATTTCAAAACGGGTACTTGTGGTTTTAAATGCAACCTTTCCGTCTTGTTTCACCGTGATATTAGAATAGCCATTCTGTACAGATGAAGAGAAAATCCGCTTACCTATAATCGAGAAGCCACCTTTATATTCAATACTCTTGTCGATATTCTTAATGAATGCATCACTCTGATATGACATGAACCGTGGATAACTGGGCTGTGCATTTTTAGCCCGTTTTTCACCTTTAAACTCCAGTACGCCTTTAATAGGAGCCGTAAGACGTTCTGCATAGGTTAGCATAACATCTTCGGCTGTAAAACGCGGATTACGAACCTCAAAGGTATAATCTGCCAGTACAGCCGTTATTTGCGCCAAACCGAGGTTTTCCCAGGTGATGGTGCCACCCTTACCTACAAAAGTACCTTCTTTTAAGGCTATTGTACCCGAGGTTTTAGTAATAGCAGCCGAGTCGCTGGCGGTTGCCATAATCAGGTCTACGTTGTTTAACTCTATGGCAACACCACTTAAAACAGGCATTGGTTTTTTATTAAATTCCTGTAGAGGTTCAATTGCAGCGCCAGCAACGGCTGTACCTGGTTTATCCCAGTCATCAAAGTATTTTGAGTCTTCTGTCGTAGCCGGAGTAGCAGTGCCATTGGCGGCAGGTTGTTGAGCAGGGGTTGCTTCCTGCGCCTTATTGTCTAGAAATTTAAAATCAAAAGTACCTCCAAGTGCATAAAGACGGTTAAACCCCGAAGCATAGATTCGTCTCTTTTCTAAAAAGTCTTTAATAGTTTCGAAAATTCTGGTAGACGTTTTTGAATCATATAGTTCAACCGACTTTTGTGTCATACCCAGGAAATTATCCAGCTTGGCATCATCATACTTTTCCTGGTCAATTAACTTGTCTACGATTAAAAAGAAATAATAAAACTGCGCCATTTTATGACCTTTAGTACCCATTTTTTTTGTAGTGTTCATCAGAACAGCTTTCTGATTAGCACTAAAACGGCTTGCCCAATATGACTCAAATTTATTTCCCATCGCAATGGCTATCGCATTATTATCCGTAGCCATTACTGTTTTTATCTCGCTTATAAAGGTTTGCGGATTGTCCGACAACCTGATTGACTGTGCTTTTGCAGAAAATGACAAAAGAATCCCACAACAGAAGATGATAGAAAGATGCCGCATATAGTGAAAGAGCAGCGATTATTTCGCTTTTTAATTTTTACTGACTGTTAGAAACAGTTCTGAGTAAATATTATTTCGTTCAGAATAATTCTTTTTCACAAATACTGCATCACCACAATCGTCATTTAGCTCTGCTAAATTCCGGTTGTAGTTCCTTGTCTTTGCAAAAAATAATCTATTCTGATTCTAAAAAATTTACTCAAACTGTTTCTTAAAAACGACTGCCGCCCAGTTATTCTTGCTTAGTTGAGCTATTTTTTTTAAGCCAACCGATTCGGCAACTGTTTGAATATCAGCTATATCTTTTTCATAAAAACCACTTACAATTAAGTCCCCACCTTTTTTCAGAAAGGTTACATAGACAGGTATCTGATTGAGCAGGATATTCCGGTTAATGTTGGCCAGTACAATATCATACCTATCTTTGGGTTCATCTTCAATTGTGCCTTGTCTTACACTTACATTTGATACATTGTTCAGTTGCACATTTTCGATGGTATTCTCGACCGACCATTCATCAATATCAAAGGCAGAGATTTGAGAGGCTCCTAACTTTGAAGCCAATACGGCCAGTATACCAGTCCCTGTGCCCACGTCCAGCACTTTTTTATTGGCATGGTCGATAGTAAGCTGATGCTCCATTACCATCGAAGTAGTTTCGTGGTGCCCTGTACCAAAAGACATTTTAGGTGTAATGATAATCTCAAAGGGAAAATCAGGCATAGGCTCGTGGAAATCAGCTCTTACATAAATCTGCTCCCCTATCTGAATAGGCTGAAAATTCTTTTCCCATTCTTCGTTCCAGTTCTGACGAACTATCTTTTTGAACTGATAAGAAATGGCTGTGCGTGCGGCATAATTTTCCAGCATTTGCTTTACAGCCATATCATCAAAAATATCTTCCTGAATATAGGCTTCCATCCCTTCGTCAGTTTCAACGAAAGATTCGAAACCCAGTTCTCCCAATTCTGCCATCAGAATCTCGACAAAATCAGCATCTATCTGCAGTGTTAATTCTATATAATCCATGCCGTAAAGTTCGGAAATTCCTTGGACTAACAAAGAACCTGTTTGACTTAAATAGTTTCAAAGAATTTATATCAGAGTCTTACAGGCACTTTTACTTCGGTGTTTTCCCAACGCATTTGCATATCTGTACCACCTGCCGCCGGAGCAAAATCAATTTTAAACTGCTCTACTGTTTCAGTAGTTTTACCCGCAGGTACATTTACTCTCATCACATCTTTTGTATCATCATACATAGTACCCCACTGGCCAGTCTGGCTATTAAGAATGATTGTCCATGAGTCAGTATTCGGGATCGTCCAAAGACTGTACTTTCCTGCTTTGAGTGGTTTATCAGCAATTTTTACGTCTTGTTTTACTTCAAAGATAGTAGCCTCGTTGGCTCCTGTTCTCCACACTTTGCCATAAGGCACCAGTTGACCAAAAATAACACGGTCTTTTTTATAGGGTTGGCAGTAATCAACCTGTACGGATAATCCGTTTTGGTCAAATCTGGCAGTATCAGCAGGACTCTTGCTTTTAGTAAAGGTCATATAACCAAAAAAGGCCAGAGCCAGAACAACCACACTAATCAGGATAATTTTTACAGTTTTATTCATTTTCGTAAATTTTATGGTTGAAAATCTAATATTTCAGAATTATAAATGTTCAGGAATGAAATTGAAAATTGTGGCTGAATGAGTCGTTCAGCAGACTATTCAAAATTAAATAAAGTTTTTTGCTGATTTCATTTCAGAAAACAACAATTTTGCATTTGGAATAGGATAGACGGTGTCCGGAGAAATAAATTGTTAAAAACTAAAGCTGTCAACAAATAGTTTTTCGTTTAAACCATCAGGCAACTGTTCCGAAATATTTTTGTAATGGAACAAATTTCCTTAAAAGTAAGGTTAATTAAATAAATCTGAGAGACAAGCCGGCAAAAAATTAATACAATGTTAGATATTATTCATTTACTACCTGATTCTATTGCAAATCAGATTGCAGCAGGAGAAGTTGTGCAAAGGCCGGCTTCTGTAGTAAAAGAATTGTTGGAGAATTCGATTGATGCCCGTGCCAATACCATTCAACTCATAGTAAAAGATGCTGGCAGAACACTTATTCAGGTCATTGACGACGGAATAGGTATGTCGGCAACTGATGCCCGAATGAGTTTTGAAAGGCATGCAACCTCAAAAATAAGAACTGCTGACGATTTATTTGCTATACGTACTATGGGTTTCAGAGGTGAAGCTCTGGCTTCAATTGCTGCTGTAGCGCAGGTAGAAGTCCGGACACGCCGCCTTGTTGACGAAGTAGGCACCATGATTCGGATTGAGGGGTCTGAGTTCAGAAGTCAGGAATCTGTTTCCTGTTCAAAGGGGACTAATTTTCAGGTAAAAAACCTATTTTTTAATGTTCCTGCCCGGCGCAACTTTCTGAAATCTAACCCTGTTGAAATGAAACATGTGTTAGACGAATTTCAACGCGTTGCTCTGGCTCATCCTGAGATTAACTTTACGCTTTATCATAACGACGTGGAAGTTTATAATCTTCCGGCAGGTAAATTAAGCAGACGGATTGTAGATATTTTCGGTAAAACCTATCGAGAACAACTGGCTACCTGCGAAGAAGAAACCCCCTTTGTGAATGTAGATGGTTATGTAGGTAAACCTGAATCGGCTAAAAAAGGACGCGGTGAGCAGTTTTTCTTTGTTAATAAACGTTATATTAAGCATAATTACCTGCACCATGCAGTTTTGAGTGCATTTGAGGCCACAATTCCTGAAGGCAGTAGCCCTTTTTATGTACTGTTTTTAGAGATTGACCCTTCGCACATTGATATTAATATTCATCCTACCAAGACCGAGATAAAATTTGATGATGAGCGTGCAGTATATGCCATTATCCGGTCGGCTGTCAGACGGGCCATAGGTGTTTATAACCTTACGCCTACCATTGATTTTGAATCAGACATTAATTTTGGCAATATCACCTCTACCAGTCGGTTTAATGATGTACCTACACCAATAAATCCGGGCATAGCCGATTTCGAAAAAGCCCGTCATGGATCAGGTATATCTATGCCATCTGCCAAAGACGATGCTTTCAGAGATAAAATAAATACCGAAAACTGGCGAAAACTTTTTGAGGGTTTAGACAGCTTCAAACCTAATAATCAGGCCAACCTTGATTTTCAGCCCTCAGATTTCCAGAGAGATTTTCAGAATGAAAAACCCCTGACTTTAGGAAGCAAGGCTAATGATATTTCAGACGAAAGCAGACGTTTAGCCGAAATCAAAGATATTAGTGCTATTCAGATTCAGAACAGATTTATTGCTGCTCAGGCGAAAAACGGCTTGATGCTGATAGACCAGAGAGCCGCTTATGAGCGTATTCTGTATGAGAAGTATTACAACAATCTGAAAAATAAAAATTCATTTACTCAGCAATTACTGTTTCCTAAAACACTTGATTTATCTGCCTCTGACTTTCAGTTGGTGATGGAGATACAGGAAGAAATCAAGGCATTGGGTTTTTCATTTGAAGAATTCGGACAAAATACTATTAAGATTGTTGGGGTACCACCCGAAGTACAGGAAGAAAACGAAAAAGAAATTTTTGAGGGACTGGTGCAACAATTCAAGACCAATCAGAGCGATTTGCATCTGGATAGTATCGAAAACGTGGCCCGGTCGTTCTCAAAAAAATCTTCTGCCAAATATATTGGCGAACTATCAAAAATTGAAATAAATTTACTAATTCATCAACTTTTTGAAACAGCAGTGCCCGCTTATACACCTAATGGTGAACCAATTATGACAATATTGTCGTTAGAGCGTTTAGCTGACCTGATAATTAAAAAATAAACGAAAAGCTATGTTTTATTTAAGCCCCGTTGCGCGTAATTTACTGATTGCAAATGTTGTAGTATTTCTTCTGTCAAGTTTTTTAAATCATGATTATATTACCCGGGAATTTGCCTTCTTTAATCCGATTTTACCCGGAAGCCCCGAATTGCTGAATCCGAATTTTAAGATATGGCAGCCTTTCACTTATATGTTTATGCACGGCGGGCTAGGCCATTTAATAAGCAATATGTTTGCTTTGTTAATTTTTGGCTCAGGAATCGAAACATTTTTTGGTTCTAAACGTTTTCTTATATACTATTTGATTACGGGAATTGGCGCAAGTTTCATTTACTCTTTTGTAAATACTTACGATATGATGCAATTCTCGCCTGATTCAGAACCGTACTGGATACTGGCTGCCACACCAATGGTAGGAGCTTCGGGAGCAATTTTTGGGATACTGATAGCCTATGCTTATCTTTTCCCGAATAACGAAATGATTATTTTTCCGTTCCCGATACCGATTAAAGCCAAGTATCTTGTAACATTCTATGGCTTATACGAGTTATATGCAGGCATTCAGGGTACTTCAATGGGTGTAGCACACTTTGCCCACATAGGTGGTTTATTGGTCGGTTTCATCTTATTAAGATTTTTTGGGTTTGGAAAGTCCCGTTATTAATTTATTATGTAAATTTGTTAAAGGAAAAAAAGAGCGTTGGCAAATTTTTTAGAAGACATAAAAAATCCTTTCCGTCGTGGGAATACCTTGGTGCAGCTTATGCTCATCAATGCAATAGTATTTTTGTCTTTAATTCTGACAGGTGCTATTTTATCATTCTTTCCCGAAGGAAACATCATTAATAAAGCTATTAATGACAATGTTCTGCTGATAGCACCTGTCAGAGAGTTTATCTGGAAACCCTGGACACTCCTGACCTATTGTTTTACCCATTATAGTTTCTGGCATTTACTTTTCAATATGCTTACCTTATTCTGGTTTGGCACATTGGTACAGGAGTTTATCGGTAGCCGGAAACTGATGAATATTTATATCATAGGTGGGGTATTCAGTGGTCTAATCTACATTGCTATTTATAACTTACTGTCGCTTGCGCCTCAGGTAAACAATATTAATTCAACAGTTTTAGGAGCCTCTGCTGCCGTATGTGCTGTCATGTTTGCAGCCGTTACGCTTCTACCCGAATACGAGTTTTATTTCTTTGGTCTGTTTCTGATTAAAATCAAATACATAGCCTGGTTTTTCCTGCTTTTATCTTTCATTGTTCCAAGCAGCGGTATCTCCCATTTAGGAGGAGCACTGGCAGGGTATTCTTATATCTATTTATTGAGAAAAGGCGTTGATTTAGGTAGCCCTATTGAAACAGTAGGCGACTGGTGGAGTAGCCTCTGGAGACCAAAACCTAAAATGAAAATTCCTCAACGAAAATATAGCGAATCTACTGTTTCAAGCAAAGGTATCAGCAGCACTAATCTTGACCCCAATTATTTCCCTGACCAGGATGAAGTTGATGCTATTCTGGATAAAATAGGTAAGTCAGGTTACG
>CALRLN020000052.1:0-16755 GCA_943368675.1 Chitinophaga pinensis
GTCTATACTCGTTAATCCCTCCATAGCCTAAGGCATTGGATTGTCCGTAGATCAAAAATACATCTCCTGCAGCTATTCTTGAAGCGGTTTTTATTTCTTTACCATCCAGGTATAATTTAACGGTATAATTGTATTTTCCTGCACTGACTTTCGGAGAGAATTCAAAAGGAGAAATATCAGAGAAGTTGATTGTATTTTCGTAAAAAACATTTTCGTCCTGAAGTACCCTTACTGTAACAGATGAATGGCCTCTTTCAGTAACTAATCCTTTTATATAAACCGTTGCTTCGTTTTGCTCGTTTCTTTGTAAAACCTGATTATTGAGAGGGAATTTCTGATAAGAGATTTGCGCAAGCGATGCCTGCCAACAAAGTATCATTGGTAAAACAAGTTTCAAAAAACTGCTCTTAGAAAAAGAATGACTTAACTTAAACACAAATAAATGATTTTCATTAGAGTTTAGCTTTGAATCAGAAAAAAACGTGCCAAATTTATCAATAATAAAGCTCAATGGCTTAAATTTAACCAAATTACAGGGCTTTAATACTAACTATTCAACAATTATTTTTCCTGAATTTATAAATTCTCCACTTTTAATTTTATAGACGTACACTCCCTTATTCAAATGCCGGGTAGATATTTTATGTTTTTCGTAAAACTGAATCTCTTTCACCAATCTGCCTTTTGTATCAAATAACCGGAACTCACTCAGTTTTTTACTATTTGTGCTTATCATAAAATATTCTGATGCCGGATTAGGAAAGACTTCAATCTTAGAATCGTTACGCGGTTCATTAATCAAAACAATCTTTTTTACTTCTATATTGGCAATGCCTTCAATTTTCCCCTCGCCACAGGTATTCTTTAAAGATAAAACGCTGTAGCTTATAGTCTGAAGTGGTTTTACGAAAATGTCCAGTTCAGAGGTTAAGGACTTAAACGCTGCTGAATCTGATAGTACCAGGTCAAAGGGAGGCTTACCAATAAATTTTAAATGAATATTGGCCTCCTCGCCTTCATTAATCTGAGGAGTCTTTGTTGAAATCGTTACAGAAGGTTTGGCCTGTATTGAAAAACTGTTTGTAGTAAGTTCATTTGTTTTATTATCAACCAAAAGCCTGATTTTATAATTATTTCCAACCTTAATATCTTCCGGTATGTTTACAATAATAGGTGATACATTACCTTCACCAATTATTCTATTTATGTTAAATGACCCTGCTTCATCTGATAATTGTACCCTGAAATTTATGTTACCATCAGTTTCATAATTGGTAAAATACACTTCGGCATGTGCTCCCATACATTTTGAAGCAGAGTCTATATACAAGCTTAATGGTCCTAAATGGGGAGAAATTTCAATAGGATTACTTAGAACACTTACATTATCGAAGCTAAACGCCCGCATACCCAATGAATTAGAAATATGTGTTCCTTTATAATAAATAAGAGGCGGTGCACTTTCGTAAGAGGAAGGCAAATAAGAAACTGTTGAACCTTTGGCGGTTGTGGTCAGGTAAATTTTATTTCCTGATGCAGTGCCGCCACTAACTAATCCGCTTTTGCCATCAATGTATATAAAATCCCTCATCCGCCAAACATGATTATTGATGGTGGTATCTTTAGGATACACCATCTTCATATTTTCATCAAATTCTAATACTAGTTGGTTATTCTCCCAGTATGCTTTTTTTAAATCCGGAGAATAGATTTCCGGCGACTCCGTTTGTCCATAAATTTCCTTACCGACAATACGGGCTAATTCAAAAGCTGTTTGCTGGTAGCCAGCCATATTATAATGCAAACCATCGTAGCCTTTCGTTCCTACTGTACTTATGTTGGTGATTATCGAGGATACATTTGCGGAATTACGTTGGAAATCTCTTAAAAAACCGGCCTTTGTGTTATGGGTAGTCAGTATATTTGTCTGGAAATTATATATCTTTTTTAAGTTTGGAATATCTGCTTTAATGTAAGACAGCAGCCTGGTAAACTGGTGAGGATAGGTTTCAGAGTTTCCATAAAATGTAGCATCGCTCTCGCCATGTCTGAAAATCAGGTATCTTAGTTGTTCTTTCTGTCCACTCGCATTAACTTGCGTTAATAGTTTCCCGTACTCAGAGCGTGTATCGGCTGGGTTGGCAGCATTTCTGTTACTTAGCGTTGCAATGTCCGCACCACCTGCCGCGCCTACTACCACCCCTATCGGATATTTATGTTTTTCATAAAGCATTCTTTCTAACTCGAGGGGAAATAAGCCCGTGCCGGGCCATTGAGAAGTTTCGAATGGTACAAGCCATTCTCCGTCTTTATTCTCGAAATTATACATGACATAATATCGCAGAAAAACGTTTCTCAAAGGGCGGTACTCGTTTATACCGCTATAACCTAATGCATTTGATTGTCCATAGACCAGATAAATATCACCTGCCACTACCCTGTCTGCTTTTTTTATCTCATTATCATTGAAGTATATTTTGACATAATAGTTAAACTCGCCTGCTTTGATTTTAGGCATAAAACTAATCTGAGTCTGTCCTGCAAGATTGATTTCAGTTTCTGAGAAAAGTTTTTCTTCCTGCCATATTCTTAAAGTTACCTTCCCTCTTAATGCTGTGTTGACGGTTCCGGTAATTAAAACTGGCGCTTCATCTTTTTCATCTCTTTGCAAAATCTGGTTATGAGTCGGGAATTTCTGAAAGTCAATCTGGGAGAAACTTTGAAATGAGTATATGAAAGCCAAAACACAGCCAAGAATACTTTGCCTGCCAAAGTAAATTTTAAAAGTTTTCATAGAGTTATGTAGTTGTAGAAACAAATATACACTTTTTAGCCCAAAAAGTGTAGTCTTTAATAGCTAACGAATTTTTAACACTTATGTTCTAAGAAATTGTGTTGTGTTTTATTATGTTTTAGTTCACCACCCATTTAAAGCCTATATCTGCCATTAGCATCAACTTTTATTATCGGGAGTTTTTTATTCTTTTCAAAAGCATCATAAGCTGGTTTAAGATTTGCCCAGAATGATAGTAGTACCGGATTGTCTTCATATTCATCCTTTAGCTCGGAATAAGATCGGGTATTCATGTGAGAAGGAAAAATATGAACATTAATAGTTCCACCAGAGCTTTTAGCTTTAGCAGCTAGCAGGTATAATTCTTCAATATTATCATCTCCTAAAGGTATACACCCTATTGAAACGCAATCGCCATGTATATAAATATCATTGCCAGGGTTTTTCCTATCAGCAAAAACCATATCTGACTCGTTAGGATAATTTATTTTAAAAGAAAGATGATAAGAGCTCTGTGGATTGAAAGTGGTAATCTGATAAACTCCCTCCGGAATCTGCAAATCTCCTGAACGTCTTTTGGGCCCTAAAACACCTGAAAAAGTGCAGAAGCTATAAGTTTTAATTAATGTATAGGTATTCTGGTTCTTATTCTTAACCCATACCTCCAACTTCTGTTCTTTTTTTAAAGCGCGAAGAAAAAGGTCATATTCCGAAGTACTTATCTTATTTGATTTCAATAACTTTTCAATATGTTTTCCTTTAGAGGCGTACGCTTTTTCAACTCTCGCAAATTCTAGTTGCTTCTTAAAAAAATCAGGTTCAGAACTCATTAGCAGGCTACTCAGTATAATTAGTAATAAGGATTTCATATAGTGATTGTTACATAGTTACTCCAAGTTTTACACCCCACCTTTGGTATATGCCATTTTCAAAACTGGAAATTGCTTCCAGACGAATGGCCTTTAGTATTCCATCTATGCCATATCCTATTTCTATATAGTTTTTTAATGTAGGCGAATTTAGATAATTAATAAATATATCTTCTTTCAAACCAGCAATCCGGGCAATAGGTAATTGCGTTACTAATAATTTCTTGAACTCATTGATTACATGGCCTTGCAGATAGGCGCCTTTTGTACTAAATCTATATTGATTAATATAAGTAATGTTTTCTTCTCCTTCTACAGGCACGCGTGTTTCAAGTAGGCGATAACGCGCAAAAAGACCGGTTTGAAGGGCATTAAGATAATTGTTATTAATATGCTTCAGATCCATCAGATATACCTTTCTATTATTCAGAAAATCACCGGTTTCAAACATATAATCAAATTTACCTAGCTGTCCGAGGCTAATACTTTGTTTGACATTCAGGCTCAGATAATCAAAGTCAGTATCCATCATCCCTTTTTTATAAGTAAGCGTAATGGCAGGGGCTTTTCCTAATAGGTATCTCTTAACACCATTACGAACTTTCACTTTACCTCCGGGAGTCCATTTGACCTGACTCTGCCAAAGCAGCGCCTTATGCGGGGTAAATGCTCCGCTTCCTAATTCTATACTTGGTGGATTATTGGTAGAAAACCCATTCTTTGCGTAATCTTTGACCACATAAATCTTGCTAAGGTTTTCAAGAGGAGACCTTTCCGCAATTTCGATATTGGTCGTAAAGATTAACCTCGCATCTTTCTCAAAAGTATATCCTATACCTGCATATTTTTTATCATAGATTTTCAAAAAATTCTGCTCATTAAACAAGGTAGTTACAGAGTTCATCCATTCAAAAATAAGACTGTTAGGGTCAAACTGTGCAATATATTTACCAACGCCCAATGAAAGTTTTGACCCCCTTTTTTCAAGCTCAACACCTATCCTTCCTCTAAGCCCTTTTTCCTGAAAAGCATAGCGGATATTACCAAAAACATTGTACTTAAATGCAGTAGCAGGGCTCATAAAAGCATGATTTTTATAACCAAGGCCCAAATCTGCCACAATGCCTTCTACAGAATTGTAGTTCAATCCTACAAATGGCATATATGGTGGCTCAAAATGAAGATATTTACCGTTTTTAAGTTTAAAATCATAGTTCATAATAAAGTACCGCCATGATTTCCGGAGCGAATCTCGTTTCAGGCTGTCTTTTTTTAAGACATGTGCCACCTTAATACTATCTCCGTATTTGTAGCTCTTCTGTTCCTCAACAGTTAACGGAATATTCCGCACAGTGTTCCAGAATGCAGAATCCCGCTTGTTTGCCTGAGGGTCTACCTCAATTATTTCATTGCTGATTATGTCTGAATCTTCATTTTTCTCTTTTGCTCTTGCCCGTTCTTCCTTTTCAAAGTCTTTCATTATTTTCCGGAGATTTTCTACTGAAAACTCCTTCTGGTCTTTTAATAAATCTTCTGTACTTGATTTTTTTAATGATTTCTTTGAAATCGGGTCCTGCAAACGACCCTCTTTGGTTTCATCAATCAGTTTTATTTCTTCTATAAATGCGGGATTCGTTTTAATTGTGGTGTAATTGGCATTGACATGCGCTTTTATCAGAAAATCAAAACCGAATAATCTACCTGAGAAGTCGATACTTTGGTTAATCGGTATCCAAACTTTTTCAATGGGCCCATAATACTGACTCAATTTCAGGTTCAAACCATTGTCTATAGTCTCGACATTTATACTATGAATATTCCAGTAATCATCTATAATATAGATACTTCCCTGCCACACACCATCACCATAGGATTTGGGAAGAATCTTAATTTTATTGACAATCAACCCTCTGTCCTCAAAAAAACCTTCGTACTCGAACCTGTAATACCTGAAGGCCAGAGGAGATAAGGGAGAAACACGATTAGTACCGGGATCATAAAAATCAAAAAGATAGAATCCATCAGAAATAGAAATCCCGTCGAAAGTGCTTTTCTGCCCAAAAACCTTAGTATATCTGGCATTAGGTTGAGTATAGCTTATTTCCATAACAGATTCAGATAGAAAAGGCACTCCTTCCCTGATATTCTGCTTATTGAGATCTTTTCTTAGAACCAAGGGTATTTTATTTAATACGATTGAGTTTTTGACATACGCTTTAGCCTGATAGCTGACCACTTGCTTCTGATGGATTTTGCTTTTGGCTATGGCCTTTCGCATGATCGTGTAGGCAGGGTCCTCTTCCTTTGAACTTATTTTTACTTCTTTCAGCACTACTGTCTGCTCTTCTAATTTAATATTCAGTTCAATAAATTCATTATTTACCACGACCTTTCTCGTAGTAGTTTTATAGCCCAGAAACTGGAAACTCACTTCATAAATACCCGGTTTCAGATTCATCAGATAATCGCCATCTGCATTCGCCATGGTACCTGTATTCTGGCCTTTAATGATTATTGATGTAAAAGGCAGTTTCTCTCCTTTGGTATTGGTAATCGTCCCTTTTATTCCTCCAGCCTGTAATTCGGTGAAGGAAAAGAAGAAAAAACAAATTAGTGCAAGTCTGAACATTCGGATAGCTTAAAAGTAAATTAAAGTATGTGGACATGTTTATTTCCCGACCAGCCATTTCAAAAAGACCGGCATCGCTTCGCTCCAAGTTTTCTGATTGTGTTCGCCGTCTTTTACTTCATAATACACTATATCAACAGGTTTTTTATAGCCATGGTTTTCAAGTTCAGAAATTATGTCAAGCGTATCCTCGATTGAATCAATAATGCCATTATTATTTCTATCATCTTTTTCGTCATTGGTGCCACATTCAAACCAGAATTTCTGCCCGGGATTATAGCCTCCTTCTTTTATAATATTATGCATAATTCTGTCTTTGTCGTCATCATATCCTTCTTCGTAGGCTTTTTTTCGCCACCAGAATGAACCACTAAAAACACCGACTTTAGAAAAAACGGTCGGATTATTCCACGTTATATCCATTGCCGAAAGCCCACTTAAAGAAAAACCACAAAAGAAATTATCAACCTGACGGGCAGAAGTATGAAAATTATTGCGGATATGTGGTAAAAATTCATTCATAATGAACGCGTTATACTTTCCGGCCAGGTTCCCTCTGTTTTTATAGTCGGGCATAGATGCGGTGCCATATTCTTTCATTCTATTTTCATTGGTATGTATAGCCACCAAAACAAAAGGCTCTATCTCGTTGTTCTGATAGAGATTCCGAAGGATTTGTTCCATATTGAGTGTTTCCATATCCTGTCCATCATTCATAAAAAGCACTTTATTGAAATCGTTTTTGTGTGTGAAATTTGGGGGTAAAATAATATCGTAAACAACGTCTCTATCGAGGTATACTGAATGAATTTTAAGGTTTTTCTGAACGGAAATCTGACGCACTTGTGAATAGGTTTTGATTGATGAAAAGATTAACAAAAAAGCAATTAGCCTGATTGTCGGAACAAAATTTTTCAAAATCATTTGTTTCATTAATTAAAATCGACTAATATTTCACTTAAATGTTTTATTTTGACAAAAATACAAATTCAACACACCAAAACATCAAAAACACGCAAAACAATATTTTATACTTATAAAATATCAATTCTCAGAATTTTATACCATATTTAAACATACGTTTATTTACCAATCGAAATATTATACGGCAAAACGCTTTTTACAGAGCAAATAATCTGCGAATTTTGCACAAAATATTTCATCAATCAAATATAAAAGCACTTCAGACGAAGAGGCTTTAAGCACGCTAAGCTGTATGAATGAACAACATATTAAATTCTTTTCGCATTTCCTGGGCAGAGATATTGACTTACTAGTGAGCGGCCATTGGGGATATCCCGTGCTCATGTTTCCGACATCAATGGGCAACTATCTTCAGAACCGGGATTTCGGTCTTAATAACTCAGTTGCCAATTTAGTAAACGAAGGCAAAATTAAACTCTATAATGTAGATAGTATTGATTTCCAGAGTTTCTATGCTCAGGGGTTATCTCCCAATGTAAAAATCTTTAACTATAATTTATACACCCGTTTCATCAGGGAAGAACTCGTTCCGGCTATACAAAGAGAATGCAGCGTGCACAGAATAGCTGTGGCAGGTTGCAGTTTCGGTGGCTTTCATTGTACTAATTTTGCCTTTAAATATCCCGATGTTGTCGATTTCTGCTTTAGCATGAGCGGTGCATTTGATATTAAAAGTTTCATGAAAGGATATTTTGACGATAATGTTTATTTCAATAATCCGGTTGATTATATGCAGAATCAGGATAGCTGGAAATACAACCACATGAAAATTGTTTTAGGTACTTCTGACTGGGATATATGCAAGGATGACAACATCAACATGTCTCGCATTCTGGCTGCCAGAGGAATAGACCACTGGTATGATGAGAAAAAATGGGCATCGCATGACTGGCCCTTGTGGCGCATGATGTTTCCGGAATATATCGGTAAAATGGTGGCTGGCCAACTATAAAAATGTGACCAATTATAATAGAGGCGGTCAAATAATTCAGCGTTAAAAATACTTGTACTCAAAATATAAAGCAATAATTTAATTAAGACTTGATTATGAAAAAAATAGGAATTCTTTTTGGTATGGAAGATACTTTCCCGTGGGCATTTATTGAAGAAGTGAATAAAACTGCTCCGGCTGGTATTATTGCAGAGCCTGTATCTATTGATAAAGTAGAACAAAGTGTGGCTACTGATTATGCCGTGATAATAGACAGGATTTCTCAGGATGTACCATTTTACAGAGCTTATTTAAAAAATGCAGCGCTATGCGGTACAGCTGTAATCAACAATCCTTTCTGGTGGAGTGCCGATGAAAAGTTTTTTAACAATTGCCTTGCCGTAAAACTTGGGGTTCCTGTACCCAATACTGTACTTTTACCGTCGAAAGAAAGACCCACAGATACTACAGATAAATCTTTCAGGAATCTTAAATTTCCGATGGATTGGGAATATATGTTTAATAAAATCGGTTTCCCTGCCTATATGAAACCTCATGCTGGCGGTGGCTGGAAAAGTGTTTACAAAGTCTATGACCCGAATGATCTTTGGCAGAAACACGAAGAAACAGGCCAGTTGGTCATGTTATTGCAGGAAGAAATTCAGTTTACTGATTACTACCGTTGCTATTGTCTGAATGGTAAGTATGTTCACATTATGCCTTATGAGCCACGTAATCCGCACCATTTACGCTATGCTACTCAACCTAAAACACAGGGCGAAGAGCATAAAAAATTAATGGCAACTATTACAGATTATGTGCTTAGATTAAATCATGCACTAGGATATGATTTCAATACAGTAGAGTTTGCCGTTCGTGACGGTATTCCTTATGCCATTGATTTCTGTAACCCTGCTCCTGATGCAGACGTAAACTCAGTAGGGCAGCAAAACTTTGAATGGATTGTTGAAAATGCTGCTAAAATGGCCATTGAACGAGCCATTGAGCAAAAACCGGGACAAAATAACTGTACATGGGGTACATTTGTTGCTCAATCAGCTTCTATTGGCAATGCAAGTCCGGCAGTGGAGAAAAAAGCCGCACCTGCTGCAAAAAAGCCTATAGCTGACAAAAAGGAAGAAATCACTACAAAATCAACTCCGGCCAAGAAAACTCCAGCAGCAAAAAAAACAGAAACACCGAAAAAAGAAGCTAAGAAGAAATAAAAACACAGTGGTGTTGGCGAGATACCCTTTAATTGCCAACGCCATTTATTGCCCGGCTAAACTGTTCTACCGTTAACCCCCTGAACTAAGAAAATTATGTCACAATTTACATTGGGTATTGAGGAAGAATTTCAGACAATTGACCCTAAAACCAGAGAACTGCGCTCGCATATGTCTAAAATTGTTGAGGGCGGTCAGGTAATTTTGCAGGAAAGAATTAAGCAGGAAATGCATCAGGCAGTAGTTGAAATGATTTCGAGCGTTTGTGAGAATATCCAACAGGCGAGAGAAGAAGTTACGTATCTGCGCAGAATGTTGTTTGACCTCGCAGCTAAACAGAATCTTCATATTGCAGCCGCAGGAACTCACCCTTTTTCAGATTGGCAAAGACAATTAATTACACCTAATGAACGCTACGAAAAGCTGATTGACGATATGCGGGATGTGGCTCGTTCAAACCTGATTTTTGGCTTACATGTTCACGTAGGTATCCCAAATCGGGAGGAAGGTATGCAGATACTGAATACAGCCCGGTACTTTTTGCCGCATATCTACGCATTATCGACAAATTCACCCTTCTGGTGCGGACGCAATACAGGCTTTAAATCATACCGGTCAAAGGTATTTGACAAATTTCCGAGAACGGGTATTCCTGATTATTTTTCAAGCGTGGCCGAATACGATAATTACGTAAATCTGCTAATCAAGACCAATTGTATTGATAATGGCAAAAAAATCTGGTGGGATATTCGCCTGCACCCTTTTTATCCTACTGTTGAATTCAGGATTTGTGATATACCAATGCGTGTAGATGAAACCATCTGCCTTGCGGCCTTAATGCAGGCAATTATAGCCAAAATACATAAATTACATAAACAGAATCTAAGTTTCAGAACTTATCACAGAATGCTTATCAGTGAAAATAAATGGCGCGCCGCCAGATATGGTATTCAGGGAAATCTTATTGATTTTGGCAAAGAAGTTGAAGTTCCTTATTCTCATCTTGCCGAAGAGTTAATGGAGTTTGTAGATGATGTATTAGATGAACTTGGCAGCAGAAAAGAAGTTGAATACATACATGAAATATTAAAAATGGGGAGCGGTGCTGACAGACAATTAAAAGTATTTGAAGAAACAAATAGTCTTAAATCAGTGGTTGATTATATAGTGTCTGAAACAAAAATCGGGCTTTAGCCATTGAACGAAACAGATATTTAAATTTGTTGTATTTTTTTATAAGATTAAAAATCCTGTAGACTATATTCCGGTTTACAGGATTTTATTCATAATTGGGTGTTTACATACTATTTTTCACAGATTTTATTAAATTTGTGACTATTTCTTACTAATTATAAGCCTTGTTGTTCAGTCAACAAGCCTGTTGTGTTTATGAATATTGCAATTTTAGACATGTATGATGGCAGGCCTAACGAAGGTATGCGTTGTATTAAAATGTTATGCGACCAGTTTTTATCGAAAGAAGGAATTGGGGGTAAGTACGATATTTTTGATGTTCGCCAAAAGAGCGAAATTCCGGATATAAATGAATATCAGATATTTATATCAACAGGTGGGCCTGGTAATCCATTACCTGAAGGTCACAAATGGGAGAAAAAATTCAACGATTTTATAGATCAGATTTTTGAATACAATCAGCAAAATCAAGCAAAGAAATATCTTTTTCTGATATGTCATTCATTCCAGATTGCCAGCTATCATCTTGGCTTCGGAAATGTTTGCAAGCGGAGGTCAACCTCATTTGGGGTAATGCCTATACATCGCACTGATGCAGGAGAAAACGAGCCGTTGTTTGAAAAGTTGCCGGATGTTTTCTATGCAGTAGATTCAAGAGATTATCAATTGATTGAACCGGACTGGAAGAAACTCCATGATTTTGGTGCTAAAGTTTTGTGTCTTGAAAAAGTTCGTCCTTATGTACCCTTAGAACGTGCGGTCATGGCCATCAGGTTTTCTGATGAAGTTTTTGGAACACAGTTTCACCCTGAAGCCGATTCAGAAGGTATGATGCGATATTTTAAACAGGAAGAAAAAATGCTGGCAGTCATCAAAGAATATGGTTCAGAAAAATATGAAGAAATGATTGATCGCCTTGATGACCCTGATAAGATTTTACTTACGGAATCTGTAATTATTCCGACTTTCTTAAGAAATGCCGCTGAAAGTATATTAGAGTTGGCATAAGTTGATAAAGCAGGCAGGTTCTGACTTTTGTGAGGCCCCTCCTGCTTTATTGATTTACTCAATAATTCTATTCTACTTTCAAAATGGTAATTACCAATCCATAATACTCCCATCATTTATGATACCAGAAATCCGTCATCAATTTAATGAAAGTTTCTCCAAGGAAAAATATGAGGCATTATTAGCCGAGATTGAAAAAGATTTTCCTTCACAATTAGATTTTCGGATTGCGGAAACTCCGGTATTTGTGCCTCAGTCGCTCAAAATTAAAATTTTGCAGGCGTGTAATGATATTATAGATACCCTGATAAAAGCAGACTTCGTAGAAAAGACATCCAGAGCAATTCCGGATAATCAGCGGGTACCCAATGAGGATGCCCACCCTAATTTTTTAGCAATCGATTTTGCTGTATGCCGTGATGTCAATGGAGAGTTATCTCCGCAGCTTATAGAATTACAGGGCTTCCCGTCGTTGTTTGGGTATCAATGGTATATCGGGCAGAAGTATAAGAAGTTCTTTTTCAATCCTAAGAATTTCAGTCAATACTTTAACAGACTCAACATGGCCACTTATGTGGAATTTATGAAAAAGGTCTTACTGGGTGGTGAAAAAGCCGAGAATGTTATTCTACTTGAAATTTATCCTGAAAAACAAAAAACCCGTTTGGATTTCGAAATAAGCAAACAATTATGGGGTGTTGAGCCTGTATGCTATACTAAAATAAAAAAAGAAGGCAGAAAGTTGTATTATGAAAAAGACGGAAGGGAAATCGAGATTAAACGGATTTACAATCGCCTGATTTTCGATGATTTATTACAGAATTTCCCTGATCTGGAAACTGAATTCAAATTGACTGATGATGTTGATGTGAAATGGGTAACTCATCCTAACTGGTTTTTCAGAATCAGCAAGTTCACTTTGCCTTTGCTTAATAGCCCTTTTGTGCCTAAAAGTTATTATCTGTCTGAGTTGAAAGAATATCCTTCAGACCTCGAGAATTATGTTTTGAAACCACTGTTTTCCTTTGCCGGAAGCGGGGTGAAACTAAGCTTTACGAAAGAAGATTTAGATGCGATTGAAGACAAAGAAAATTTTCTGATTCAACGCAAGGTGAAATATGAACCGATTATTGAAGACCCTGAAGGCAATCTGATAAAGACAGAAATCAGAATGCTATTTGCCTGGGAAGATTCCGCATCAAGACCTACTCTCGTAACAAACCTCGCCAGATTAAGCCGGGGTGAAATGATTGGGGTAAATTTCAACAAAAACTTCGATTGGGTGGGTGGCAGTTGTGCCTTCTTTGAAGATTAAATCTTCATTCGTTATAAAAATAAACAATAATGCCGATAAGCCCTGCCAATGCCTGTCGGCATTATTGTTTATAGATCTAGTAATCTCTTTTTTACAGAATAAATTTACTTCTATAGTGCATTTATCCTATTTTATGTTTTTTTTGTATAAAATTCAACCATGACCTATCATTAAACAATGAAATTAAATAGACTCTTTTTAACCTTTTTTCTCCTTTTTACTGGCATTTGCTCTTCTGCTCAGACCTACAAAGTCAGTGATAACAAGCGTTTTTTATTGAAAGATGGTAAACCCTTTTTCTGGTTGGGAGACACCGCCTGGGAATTATTCCACCGTCTTGACCGTGAAGATGCAGATTATTATCTGAAGAAAAGAGCTTCGCAAGGTTATACGGTCATACAAGCAGTGGCATTAGCCGAATTTGATGGATTGAATGAACCAAATCCTTACAAAGAAGTGCCATTGATTAACAATGACCCCACCAAACCAAATGAAGCCTATTTTAAGCATGTAGATTACATCATTGACAAAGCCGCAGAGTATGGATTAACAATTGGTTTTTTACCAACGTGGGGCGATAAACTGAATAAATCAACCTGGGGAAAAGGTCCTGAGATTTTCAATTTACAAAATGCCAGAATATATGGGAAATGGTTAGCCGAACGGTATAAAAACCGCAAGAATATCATCTGGATTTTAGGTGGAGACCGCCAACCAAGACCAAATACCAATGACGTAGAAATTTGGAGAGCAATGGCTGCCGGAATAGTAGAGGGCGTTGGAGGTAATGATAAGGCGCTGATAACCTATCATCCGCAACCTAATAAAGAGGGCTCAAGTGAGTGGTTTCATAATGATGACTGGTTTGATTTCAATATGTTTCAGAACGGGCATTGCAGAGACACCCCTATCTATGATAATATCAAAGGCGCTTATGACAGAGCAATAACTAAGCCGGTATTAGATGGAGAACCAATCTATGAAGACCACCCTGTCTGTTTCAATGCAACTGATTTAGGAACCTCAAATGCGTATGATGTTCGTAAATATGCTTATTTAGACCTTTTTGCAGGTGCGTTTGGGCATACTTATGGGTGCCATGATATATGGCAGATGTATTCGCCGTACAGAGAGGCTGTAAACGGCCCACATATTTACTGGCAACAGGCATTGGAATTACCTGGTGCCAAACAAATGCGACATGCCAGAAGATTAATTGAGTCGCGTCCGTTTCTTGACAGAGTACCAGACCAATCTCTAATAGTAGAAAATAATCAGCCTGCCAGTGAGCGTATTCAGGCTACAAGAGGCAATGATTATGCCTTTATCTATTCAGCGGCAGGAAAGCCTTTTACGGTTAATCTGGGTAAAATATCAGGTACTCAGCTGAATGCGTATTGGTTTGACCCCAGAAATGGTAAAGTAGAAGAAATTAGTAAGATTAATAATAAAGGTACTCATCAATTCACGCCTCCCCGCTCAGGTTACGGACAAGACTGGGTACTTATATTGGACGATACTTCCAGGAATTTTCCAAAGCCCTGAGATCTGATTGATGAAACTCTTCCGAAAAAGTAAAAAAAAATCCTGTGTCTCCACAGGATTTTTTGGTCTGAAATATAGGCATTAAACCTCTGCAGCAATAAGATTCAAAGCAGAACCCGCTTTAAACCACCCGATCTGGCTGGTATTATAAGTATGATTCAATTTAATCTCATCTTTAGAACCATCTGAGTGATATGCAACCAACGTTAATGGTACACCTTCTGCAAAAGTGGTTAAACCTAAAATATCAAAAGTATCATTTTCCTGAATTTTGTCATAATCGGCAGCATCAGCAAATGTTAATGCAAGCATGCCCTGTTTTTTCAGGTTAGTTTCATGAATACGGGCAAATGAACGAACAATAATAGCTCGTACGCCTAAGTGACGTGGTTCCATAGCGGCGTGCTCACGTGATGAACCCTCACCATAATTTTCGTCACCTACTACAATAGTACCTACTCCTGCAGCTTTATAAGCACGTTGTACAGTTGGTACTTCACCATATTCACCTGTCAGCTGGTTTTTAACTTTATTTGGTGTTCCATTGGCAAAGTTGATAGCACCAATCAAAAGGTTATTAGAGATATTATCAAGGTGACCTCGGTATTTCAACCAGGGACCAGCCATAGAAATATGGTCAGTTGTACATTTACCTTTGGCTTTAATCAAAAGTTTCAAGCCTGTTAAATCAGTACCCTCCCAAGCTTTGAATGGTTCTAATAATTGTAAGCGATCTGATTTAGGGCTTACAGCTACTTTTACATTGCTGCCATCTCTTTTAGGTTTCTGGTATCCGGCATCTTTTACATCGAAACCTAACGGAGGTAACTCAACGCCCAATGGTGGGTCTAATTTTACCTGCTCACCCTTTTCGTTTGTCAGGGTGTCTTTAGCCGGGTTGAAAGTCAGAGTACCTGCAATAGCAAATGCCGTTACGATTTCCGGTGATGCCACGAAAGCATGCGTATTAGGATTACCATCTGCACGTTTAGCGAAGTTTCTGTTAAATGAAGTGATGATAGAGTTACGTTCTCCTTTCTCAGCTCCATGTCGTGCCCATTGACCGATACATGGTCCACAGGCATTGGCTAATACAACTCCACCTATCGCATTAAATGTATTTAAGATACCATCTCTCTCTGCCGTATAACGAACCTGTTCAGAACCCGGAGTAATAGTAAACTCAGATTTGGCAACAATGTGTTTTGCAGCCGCCTGAGCAGCGATAGAAGCCGCACGGGTCATGTCTTCGTAAGACGAGTTCGTACATGAGCCAATTAAACCTACATCTAATTTTTCAGGCCATTTATTTTTCTTAACGGCCTTGGCAAATTTAGAAAGAGGCCATGCCAAATCAGGTGTGAAAGGACCATTAATACGTGGTTCCAGTCTTGAAAGATTGATTTCGATTACCTGATCGTAATATTGCTCTGGATTGTCAATGCATTCCTGATCAGGACGAAGCAGGTTCTTAATGCTGTTAGCTAAAGAGGCTACTCTTGCACGCCCTGTGGCTTTCAGATATGCAGCCATTTTACGGTCATAACCGAACAATGAAGTAGTAGCACCGATTTCTGCACCCATGTTACAAATCGTACCTTTACCTGTTGCAGATAAAGCATCTGCTCCTTTGCCTATATATTCAACAATGTAACCGGTTCCACCTTTTACAGTCAGGCGGCCAGCTACTTCAAGAATCACGTCTTTAGCCGATGCCCAACCTTTTAGCTTTCCGCTTAGTTTTACACCTATTAGTTTTGGCATTTTCAGTTCCCATGCAAGGCCTGACATTACGTCGCAGGCATCTGCACCTCCTACCCCAATAGCAACCATACCCAAACCACCTGCGTTAGGCGTGTGTGAGTCGGTACCTATCATCATACCACCCGGAAAAGCATAGTTTTCAATAACTACCTGGTGAATGATACCCGCACCTGCTTTCCAGAAACCAATACCATATTTATTAGATACAGAAGAAAGGAAATCATAAACTTCTTTATTTTTTTCGTTGGCAACTTTCAAATCGTCTACGGCTCCTACTTTTGCCTGAATCAGGTGGTCGCAGTGAACAGTAGATGGAACAGCAACTTTTGGGCGGCCCGTAGTCATAAACTGCAATAATGCCATTTGTGCAGTGGCATCTTGCATGGCTACACGGTCAGGAGCAAAATCAACATAATCAACCCCTCTGCTATACGCTTTTGCTGGCGTTCCTTCCCATAAGTGTGTATAAAGGATTTTTTCCGCTAAAGTCAGAGGT
>CALRLN020000053.1:0-16631 GCA_943368675.1 Chitinophaga pinensis
GTTATAAAACACCACAATTAATGCATCAGCAAAGTCAAATAAAAATCCGAACTTATAAAAAAAAGAATCCAACTGAAAACTCCCAATTGGATTCCCTAAATTAGTATTTTAAATCTAAATAAGTGTATCGCCTATTTAGGACTAGACAAGACTCAACGATTTCTGAAATCAATTACGAATGGGATGTCTATAATTTTGACAAGAAAGACAACAATATAAAATCGTTGGACTTTGAGAAAAACTTAATTAATAAGTACAAATCAATCATTGACATTGTGAGTTCAAAATTTGGGCAAAGTGAAATTGATGGTACCCTAGAAGACCTATCTAAAATAAATACCAATCAAGGATTAGAAAGAAGTGATGTATGGAAGCCCTCTGACAGTTTGAAGATTTACGCATATACAACAATTTCAAATTACTTTAAAAAAGACGAATTTGTAACAGTAAATCCAACACATAGAATACGACTGTACGTATATAATTTGAAGGAAAATAAACCTGAAAAATTAAGTGAGGAGAAAGTAAAACTTTTAGATGAAAAATTCAATTCATTTATCCTCTTGCTTTCAAATGATAACTTTGAAGACGCCAAAAAATTATTTTCTGATAGAATAATTAATTCAGTAACCGTAGATATTCTAAAACAAGTAAAACAAAGTATTAAAATAAATACGAAGTTGAATTTATTTATGAACGGGATGCAAATTTCACAAGACGGAAGTATTTATCCAATGTTACAGTATAAATATTTTGACGACTCTAGTTTGCCACCAAAAGAATATATCATGGTTCTCTTTGACAACGATAATAAGATAATAGGACTGCGACCAATGAAACGACAATAAAAACTTCTAACAATATAGGTAGTGCTGCAAGTGTGAATGGACGTTGTAATCTTCGGCTGTAGTTCGGTATCAGCAGCGGTTTAGGCGGACGCAATCCTTGCGCCCCCTTGGAGTTTCCCGTGCGCACAAGCCAAAGCCTAGCAGTGGTAACTCTGAGACTCAGGTCTATCCATCTAACCCAGACCAACAAGAGCCTTTTTTAAAACGGCTTACATAATAGGCACACAGGTATTCAGAGAATCAATAGCCTAATTCCCTACATTTTTTTGATAGTTTCGGGAATTTAATAGTTAAACTATCGTCTTCTTCTTGCCAGTCAAATGTTATTTCAGGGAGAGCAGGTGTCTCAGTTTTATCATAAAAATCATCCAGATTGGTTTTCTTCTCATAGGCAAAACTTGCCGCAGACAGTAAAGCTTCACCTTCGCACTCACCTATATTTTCGTAATTGATATATTTTGTCAGGTTTTCAGGATTTTTCCATATTTCATCGTATGCTTTTTTGCCTTTTAAGATAACCCAGCACCGAAAATAATCGAATCCGTCATCAGAACATCCACCATTAACCAGATAAGCAGCACCCCACCAATCAGACCGATACGACTGGCTATGAAATTTAGTAAATACGTTCTGAAAGATAATAATTTCAGCTACCGGTCGGGCTGAAAGTATCTCCGTAATCTGATTTGTCTGGTAGTCAACATCGCCCTCTGAATATTTTTTTGATTTTTCAATAACGCTCCAGAAATCGGCCTCACCAAAAGCGGCATCAACAGTTTCCACATAGCCTTTCTTTAGCTTTTGAGCTATGAGTTCATTTGCTTCTTTTATGGCTTCTTCATTTGATTGTAACATTTTTGATTCACAAAGGCCCAAAGTTCCTGTTTTACCAAAACATACCGTTAAAAAAGCGTCTTCAACATAGACACGCCAGAATTTATTAGATGAGTCATTCTGAAATAGAAAAGTTCTGTTCATGAGTTATTTTTAAAAAAGTCTTTTTAGCCAAGTTTACATATTTCATATCTTATTATTCCAGATATGCGATTTTTCATCAAATTGATAATTGAAATTGTGTGTCAGGAAATAATCAAGCGGGATACTTTCCCGGCTGAATACCAGATTTGATATTGTTTTATGGTAGGTTGTGTTGTGGGCATAATCCATCGTTTTTGAAAATCTGATAAACCGGATTGATTGGTCATTGTAGAGCGCAGCTATTTTTTTATCATACCCGTTATACTTAGGCATTTTTATTTGCAAAGTATGCTCATCTAATGTAAAAATCAAGTTATAAATCAAGCCATCGAGTTTGTCGGCCGCAATATCTTCAATATGGATACTTTCATAAATTACGGAAATACAGCTTTCAATCCTTTGGAATTTTCTCTCAAATGAAATTTCAAAAGCATGCGGAATGGAATTTCTGACAGAAGCTAATTTACCCCCTCTGGCTTCTTTTGTCCAGGATATGTCTATATTTTGTAAGGTAATCATCTTTTTATTGGTCGCAGCCAGTACACAGCTATTCAGATATATCACAAATTAAATGCTTTTTATGTTGATTGCAAAGAAGCTATGCTTGCTATTTTAAGGTAATAGAAGCGGCAATTTCCCCCGGATTATATAAATTTGTAGCAAATACACAGATGACCATGCAAGCCCTGATAGACCATTTTCAAAAATATATTCCACTCAATGAGGCTGAAGTGAAGCTGCTGGAGGGAAGGGTGAGTTCGAGGAAAATCAAAAGAAAACAGATGATTCTGCAGGAGGGTTTTGTGTGTAAGCATTATACTTTTGTGGTAGAGGGTTGTTTTAAAATGTATGGGGTGGATGATAAGGGCTATGAACATAATATCCAGTTTGCGGCCGAGGGCGACTGGATTGCCGATATAGGGAGTTTCCACTCAAAAAAGCCCAGTAAACTATTTATTGAAGCCATTGAGCCTTCTGAGATTTTTCAGATAGAGCAGCCCGATTTATACTTTCTTTATATTAATATTCCTAAACTTGACCGCATTTTTAAAGTTATTGTTGAAAACAAATATGTAGAGTTGCAGAACAGGGTTTTGCAGAATTTCAGCTCCACTGCCGAGCAACGCTACCTGGGTTTTCTGGAACAATACGCCAATCTGGCTAATCGCCTACCCAATACACAAATTGCTTCTTATCTGGGTATTACGCCTGAGTTTCTGAGTAAAATACGTAAGGATTTAAGCCGGAAACCTTAATCTACATTAAGGGTATTTCTTAAGATAGGTTAAGGGCATGAACCACCCCTGTGGCGTAATTTTGCATTATCAATTAATCATCATTCATTACGCTCATGCAAACAACATCCTCTTCAAAAATAACCATTATCGGGCTTGGAAATATCGGTCAGGTAGTGGCCAGAAACCTTGTAAATAATAACCATGCAGTAATTCTAGCAGATAGAAATATTGAGAAAGCCACTAAGCTTGCTGCTGAACTGGGCAATCAGGCCCAGCCATTGAGTATAGGAGAAGCGATAAAAGAAGCCGATGTGATTGTATTGGCTGTGTGGTTTTCAGCCATTAAAGAACTTTTCTATCAATACGAAGCCCTTTTTCAAAACAAAATTATCATTGACCCATCGAACCCCATTGCGCCTAATGATAAAGGCGGTTTTGATAAAATCATTGCAGCCGAAGAGTCAGCCGGGCAAATTAATGCTTCAATATTACCACAAGGGGCAAAGATTGCTAAAGCTTTAGGTACACTTGGGGCGGCTTCATTAGCTAATGCAGCTAATCAGAAACCAGAAAAGGTGTTGTTTTATGCTACGGATGATGCGGGCATCAATGAAACTGTTGAAAGTTTAATCAGGGCTATCGGCTTTGCTCCTGTTCGTGTGGGTGGTTTAGACCAATCTATCCGCATAGAGGTATTTGGTGATCTGCATGAATTTGGTGCATTGGGACAGACAGTAACAGTAACTGAGGCACAGGCAAAAATCTGATTTACAGTGTTTATCGGGCAAAATATTCGGGTCTTTGAAATAGATTAAGGTTAAAAAATCAATGAGTTTGCCTAAATTTGTCTGATTGGTTTATTAAATAAATTAAAACTTACTACAATGAAAAACTTAAAACTATTATTAACAATTTGTTTTGTATCAGGTATATTTCTAATGGCTCAGGCGCAAAATGCAGTAGACGCTTATGTGAAAGAATGGGAACGTGCCAAAGTGTATACACAGGAGTATCTTGATGCCATGCCTGAATCGGGGTTTGCCTTAAAACCAACGCCTGAAATGCGCTCATTTGCTGACCAGATGTGTCACCTGGCAGATGGGAATTATGGTTTCATTTCGTCGGTAACGGGAGAAAAAAGCCCTATTGGTATGGGTGGATTAGAAAAAAGTACGGATAAGTCTAAAGCTACTGTAACGAAAGAGGTGTTGGCGAGTTATGATTTTGTAATTAACAATATCAAAAAACTTACTCCGGAACAATTGAACGAGAATGTGAAAATCTTCGGCAGATTCGAAATGACCAAAGGTACCGCTATCGGCAAATGCTTTGAACATCAGACTCACCACCGTGGGCAAACGACCGTTTATATCCGCATGGCAGGTGTGAAACCGCCACAGGAGAAACTGTTCTAAATCATATCAGGGATGAAATTAAATTCGGGTTTATTATTCATTCTTCTGTTTTGTTGCTCCTATGTTAAGGGGCAACAAAACAGAAGATGGGAGAAAAATGCTTTAATGCCTAATCAGGTATCATTCTCAGTCGAAAAATGGGAGGGAGATGAGGTGCTAAGGGTTGTGAAAGATTCTACCATAAAGGCGGTTGATGAGCCAACCTTTGTGAGGATAAAAGACCGTGATTTCCGTAATGGAACTATCGAGGTAAAAGTGCTGAGCCGGTTATTAAAGAATGCTCCTGCGCTGTCACGGGGTTTTATTGGTATTGCTTTCAGAATCAATGAAGATAATTCGAGATACGAAAGTATTTATATACGCCCAACGAACGGGAGAGCGGACGATCAGGTGCGTAGGAATCATTCTGTTCAGTATTATTCATACCCTGATTTCAAGTTTGACCGATTAAGAAAAGAATCACCTGAGAAGTATGAATCGTATGCTGATATGGGCCTGAATGAATGGATTAGCCTTAAAATTGAGGTGAATGGACGGCAGGCAAAACTATTTTTGAATGACAATAAATATCCGGCTTTAATTGTGAATGATTTAAAACATGGTGAGGGCATTGGCGGTGGAATAGGCTTATGGGTAGATGTGGGTACGGAGGGATATTTTAAGGATCTTAAGATTACCGGATTGTAAGTTATCGGGTTTATAGAGAAAGGTTAAAGAATGAGAGACTTTTGAGATAGAAACAGTTTATTTTTTCATAGTCAATCAGAAACGAGCTTTTTGATTCAGACAATATCTGTCTGAATTTTCGTTTTATATACAAGCTGCTCTATTTCAATTTTAATAAAAAATTGTGCCGGATTTCTCTATTATGCATTACATTTGTGCCAATGTTTAATTTCAGGCAAATAACGCTCGTTGTTCTTTCGCTGTCGCTGATAGTGAAATCTTTTGTAGTGCCTTTTATTTGTCTGGATTATGAGCTTCGTAAAGAGTTTATCATCAAAAACTACTGCGTTAATAAAAACAGGCCTGAGCTACACTGCGACGGGAAGTGTTTTCTTGCAAAGAAAATCAAAGCACAAACTGATAAAGAAGAACAAGCCGCACTTCAGAATTTTATTTATAAATTGTTAGAAATCAACTCATTTGAAAGTCAGAGTACTTTTGATTTTGCTAATGTGGTTGAAATAAAAGATTTTTCTGTCAGAAACTACTTGTTTGCAGAATTGTCCACACTTGATTTTACTTCTTCTTTTTTTCATCCTCCTACCGTATAATATTAATACAGTCTTTTATTGATTGTATAGCCTGAGCCTTAGGTCGGGCTGTGCATTTATTGTATTTTTTATATTCCAGAACAATCATTTGTGTTTTGCTGAGGTATGCGCATGTATATCTCAAAACACTTGTTTATACCTTTAAAATAATGAAAAATTTATCATATTTACTTATTGCGCTTTTTGCGTGTGTTATGATTGTATCATGTCAGAAAGAAGATGAAATTAATCCGAATGATAAGAATAGCGTTACACTTGAATTTGATAACCGTATCGGCGACCAGAAGTTAGTGCTGGGTACAACAACTGCCAAAAATTCACTTAACGAAGACTTTACCGTTACCCGCCTGAACTATTTCGTTTCGAATATCTCTCTGAAAAACGAGAATGGCACAGTTGTGAAATTTACTGATAAGTATTTTCTGGTGAAACAGTCGGACCCGACTTCTTTGCTTATTAAACTGGAGAATGTTCCGGCCGGAAATTATACTGAGGTGTCGTATGTAATCGGTGTTGACAGCCTTAAGTCGGTATCTGATGTGAGCCAGCGCACAGGTGTGCTTGACCCCGCCTCTTATGGCTCAGATAATATGTACTGGTCGTGGAATTCGGGTTATATTTTCTTTAAAATGGAAGGGAAATCAAGCGCTATTCCGCCAAATATGATGAACATGACCGAGTATCAGTTTCATATCGGTGGTTTCGGCGGCATGACAGGCAAGACAACCAACAACCTGAAAACCATTACCCTGCCAATGGCAACCACAGCACAGGTGAGGGGAGATGTGGCTCCGGAAATACATATTATCAATGATGTGCTAAAGGTTTTTAATGGTGTGAACCAGGTGAGTATTGCCAAATCATACATGACTCACTCTCCGGATGCAGGTGTGCCGATTGGTCAGAATTATGCCAAAAGCTTTATTGTTGACCACGTGCATAACGAAAAAGACTGATGAAACGGAAATTCATTGTTCTGGCTGTCAGTAGTCTGATTTACCTGGGAGTTGCCTGCTCGAAAGACGGCTCCCGGGTAATCAAACCGGAAGAACTGTTTGCAGTACCTGCCAATTTTCCGAAGCCGGTGTATGATTTATCTAAAAATCCGGTTACGGAGGGTGGTTTTGAGTTGGGGAAAGCACTTTTTTATGATGGGACACTCTCGAGAAACGGTACAATATCGTGTGCCGAATGCCATAGCCAGCCCTATGCCTTTACGCATCACGGGCATGATTTAAGCCACGGCATTGATAATCAGGTGGGTATCAGAAATGCGCCTCCTATTCAGAATATGGCTTTTCAGAAAGAGTTTTTCTGGGATGGGGGTGTATTTGACCTTGATTTGTTTTCTATTGCGCCTATTGAGAATCCGGTTGAAATGGATGAGAAACTGGGGAATGTTTTAGAGAAACTTCGTAAACAGGAGAAATATACCACACTTTTTCAGAAGGCTTACGGAAGTAAAGACATAACAACAGAGAGATTTCTGAAGGCGCTTTCGCAGTTTATGCTGACACTGGTTTCGGCCAATTCGCGCTATGATAAATATATAAGAAAAGAACCGGGCGGCACGCTTACAGCAGACGAACTGGCAGGGTTGGAAATATTTAAACAGAAATGTGCCTCGTGCCATGCAGGTGAACTGTTTACCGACCAGACCTACCGTAATAACGGGCTACCTGTATATAATAAAGACGATACAGGCCGGCAGAGAATCACGCAGTCGGCAGATGACCAGTACAGGTTTAAGGTACCGAGCCTCAGAAATGTTGCCATTACTGCCCCATATATGCACGATGGGCGTTTTTATAGCCTTGATGCCGTGCTGAACCATTATTCAGACGGTGTAATTGAATCAAAAACGCTTGATAAAGTATTAAAAGGGAATGAAAAGCCTGGGATTGCGCTGAGTGCTGATGATAAAGCAAAACTGACGGCTTTTCTGAAAACATTGACCGACGAAGAATTTTTAAAGAATAAAAAATTTGCAGTTAACTGACATGAAAAAACATTTTGTTTTAATACTATCCGGCTTGATTTCTCTGGGAGTTTTCGGCCAGGAGCCCACCACAAAAAAAGACGGGCAGAATGCAACTGTCACGCTTGAAAAAGACGGTAAAGACCCTGTGTGCGGCATGAAGGTAAAGAAAGGAACAAACCTTGTAAGTGTACATAAAGAAAAGCAACACGGGTTTTGCAGTAAGGTATGTAAAGAGAAGTTTGATAAAAACCCTGAGCAATATGTAAAGAAATGAAGCGGAAAGAATTTATTTCAACCCTGACACTTACGTTATCAGGACTGCTGGCAAGGGGTAATGACAAACCCGCTAGCTGTACCATCAGGACCAGGCGTATCTGTAATATATGTAAGCACAAGCTGGGTAGAAATATTTATTTTGAGAAAGGGGTGAAAGATGTAGAGGTAGACTGGGTGGCTGAGACCATCAGAATCTCTTATGATGCTGCCAGAACTACTCCGGAAAAACTGAAAAAGTATATTGCCTCTATCGGGTATGATGCTGATGAATTAAAGGCAGATGTGCGCAAAAGAGAGATACTGAGATATTGTTGTGAAACGAACATAACTATTTGTAAATAGAAAGCAATGAAAAAAATACTCCTTGTATTATTAGTAATGAGCCAGTTAGAGACACTGGCCTGCGATATTTGCGGCTGTGCCAACGGCAGCGCCTTTGTAGGGCTTACACCAAGGGCAGGCACGCAATTTATCGGCTTGCGATACAGGCACCGCACGTATGATTCGCACCTGAACAGCGTGCTGCTGAAAACAAGAGAGACCTACCAGACGGCTGAACTCTGGGGGCGGTTTTATCCGGTTAAGAATGTTCAGGTGATGGCTTTTCTGCCGTATAACTCTAATCATCAGGTGTTGAAGAATAGTGGCACAGAGGCCATGAAAAACGGTATAGGTGATGCCATTGTGCTGGCGCATGTGACTGTGTTCAACAGTTTTCTGGATACGACCAATACGAGCCATGTGTATCAGAGCCTGATGATTGGGGGTGGGGTAAAACTGGCCACCGGAAAATTTGAATATGGCTATGAAGGCGAAATTAATCCGAATTTTCAGTTGGGAACGGGCAGCACTGATTTTCTTCTGAGTGTTATTCATACCATTAAGATGCACGACTGGGGGCTGAACACGGAAATAGGCGGCAGGATTTCGACCCGGAGCAATGACAAGTATCGTTTCGGGAATCGGATTAATGGCTCATTAACGGCCTTTTATTCTAAGAGCTGGGGGTTGTTTTCTATCATGCCTAATGCTGGTGCTATTGTAGACTATGGGTTCAGAGATATAAAAGAGGGCGCGCGTAATTCTCAGACGGGTGGTATTGCCACGCTTGCCAATGCCGGGGTGGAGTTGTATTATAGCAGATTTAACCTTGGTTTGTCTTATAGATTGCCCGTGTATCAGAATCTGGGAGAGGGCGAACTTAAATCGCTCCCACAAATGGGTGTGAGTTTCACAGTGAATTTTTAGACTGGCTAAAGATAGATTCAGCGTTATCAGAGATGCCCTCCTGCCAGAAGTGGGCATCTCTGATTTCACCCAAAGATTTACTATTGCGTTGGTGGCTTTATGGCTGCCTCTGCTTTTTGGGTCAGGTATTCTTTGGTATTATCAATCCTGATTTCGGCCCACATCGGCAGGTGGTCTGACATCTGAAAGGTACGCCATGTTTTATATTTAGAGGCAAGGCTGGTTCCGGTTGTTTCTTCTTCGTCCGTTGGGTTTTTTATGACGTGCTCTTTATAAATATCGGCTTCGTCGTCTTTAAAAACTGTTTCGTAAAAATCAAAGATTCCGGCTTTGTCTGTAAACTCAAACACATCGTGTCTGTTCAGAAAAACAATCTGGTCGTAATATTTATCTTTTTTTACGTTTGAGCCTTTCAATTCATCTTTTGCCAGTGCCACAGGTACTCTGAAACCCGTGCTGGTAAGGGCTTTGAAAGTAGCGTCTTTTCTGTCGAAAATATTGAAGTCGCCCAGAAGAATGAGACTCTGTGTATTGCCCAACTCAATGGCATCGTCGGCTTTGGCTTTCATAAATTCGGCAATCTGCTTTATTTCCTGCACCCGCACGGGGTCTTCGGGCTTACTATCACCATAATAGATATGCACCGTGCAAAGCATAAAGTTTGTCCACCCGGCTTTAAAACCACACATAAACGGCGAGCGCACCCATTGCACAGACGGCAGTGACACCATTTTACCTTCTTCTTTCTTTCTGATAGGCTGATTGACCACCTCACCAGCCAGGCCGCTGAACCTTACCTTGCGGGTGTCGAACAAAAAGGCCATTCGTTCGCCATTGCCTGCTGTGCCTTCGGTTACGTCTGTATAAATGTAATCCCAGTTGCCACCCAGAATCTCTTTTAACTGATTGAGTGCTTTCAGGTTTTCGCGTACTTCCTGAATGGCTACGAGGTCAAAGCGGTCGATGATTTCGGCTATATAATAAAATGATTCAATCAGGCGGTCGCCCCCCTTATTCGAATCAAACTCACGGATGTTCCAGGTGGCCAGGAGTAATTTACTGTTGAGTGTCCGTCCCGGAATACTGGCATCTAATGCTTCTCTGAGCAGCAGAATTTTGTCGGCAATGCGCTTCTTTTTTTCGCCTGATAATCCCTTATCGTCGAATAGTTTTTTGTAGAATGGCATACGTGTTTTGGTTTTGGACTAAGTTATGCAGAATAATACAGATTGATGTTTCGGAATTGTTAATTTTATTTTACGGCTCCCTGCTGTATAAGCCATACTCTGCGGTTATTTATTTAAAATACCCTACCTTTGCACACTTATATACTATCGAATCGTGCAGAATAATTATTATTTTCTTCGGCAACTCACCAGGCAGATAGCCGGCAAAATTACCGGATTGAAACTCATGGAGTGTTTCAGTCAGGAAAAAGATGAGCTGGTTTTTGGTTTTGCTGCTGCCCGTGGGAAAAAGAAAAACTATAAAGAGTTTTATATCAAGGCGGTGATGTTTCCGGATTTTGCCTGTTTGTATTTCAACGACCAGTTTGAAAGAGCCAGGAAAAACAGCGCCGATTTATTTGATCAGCTTCTGGATTTGGAGGTGATTGGTGTACGTCAGTTTCTGAACGAAAGATGCTTTGCTATCAATTTTGAACAGGGGTTTTCGGTGGTTTTTAAAATGTATGGCAATCGCTCTAATATTATTCTGTTTCAGAATGATGAAGTAATTGACCTCTTCCATAGTAAAATTGTAGCTGATAAAAATCTACGCATCAGTACCTTAGACCGCCCCATTGACCAATCGTATGAGGCATTTCTGGCACAGAATCAGGATTACAAAAGGTTGTTTCCGACTTTTGGTAAGGTAGTAAATGCGTGGCTGGAAGAAGCGCCTGTTACCTGGGAAAAAATACAGGAGGTGGTGCATCAACTGGAGAACCCGGGGTATTATATCATCAGGTGGGAACACCAGTTGCATTTATCGCTTTTACCCGTTGGCGAGGTGATTCAGGAGTTTCAGACACCGCTTGACGCCATCAATGCTTTTTATATACAATACAATAAAGTAAGCACGCTTGATAAAGAGAAAGCGGAGATTCTGCGGAAACTGACCAAAGAGAAGAAGCAAACCGAGTTGTATCTGCGTGATGCGTATCAACGGCTGGAAGGGGTGGACTCGACGATTAAGAATGAAGAGATAGGGCATATTCTGATGGCTAATCTGCATCAGATTCCTGAGCGGGCTGAAAAAGCAGAACTGTTTGATTTTTACCGGAATCAGAACATTGTTATCAAACTGAAACCCGAATTGTCGCCGCAGAAAAATGCCGAGCATTTCTATCGTAAATCGAAGAACGAAAAGATAGAAATTGAGAAAATAATGGAGAATATCGAAAGCCGGGAAGAACTGCTGCGAACGCTGAACAGGCATATAGAAAAAACAGAGCAGGCTGAGCATCTGAAAGCCCTGAGGTCTTATCTGAAAGCCAATAAGCTTGTACGGAATAACTCGCAGGTGGTGTCGTACAAAGAGTTGTTCAAGCGGTTTGAAGTAGAAGGCTTTGAGATTCTGGTGGGCCGCAATGCCAAAAACAATGACCTGCTCACCCAGCAATATGCCTATAAAGAAGACCTCTGGCTACATGCCCGTGATGCGCAGGGCTCGCACGTGGTGGTAAAATATAAGGCAGGCAAGAAGATACCGAATACGGTGATTGAATGCGCGGCATCGCTGGCGGCGTATTATTCGAAACGGCGCAATGAGACCCTGGCGCCTGTGATACTGACACAAAAGAAATTTGTAAGAAAAACCAAAGACCTGGCCGAAGGGCAGGTGATTGTAGAAAAAGAAGAGGTGGTGATGGTAGAACCAAAAATGCCTGTTGACAAATGACGTTCAGGAATCGGCTGCAATATTTACTGGTATGGAAGCTAAGGGTATCTAATAAGAGGGCTATTGAAATAATATTATCGGGTGATGTCCTGGTGAATGACAGGCCCGTGAATACCAATATTGAACTGGGGCAGACTGACGAAGTGATTTATCATGATGTTGTATTGAAAGAGGGTAAGAAACTTATCTACATTGCTTTCTATAAGCCCCGGGGGATTGAAACCACCCTGAACACGGCCATTGCCGATAACCTGAAGGATATTCTGCCGTTTGATGAAGAATTGTTTCCGGTGGGTAGATTAGACAAGGCCTCGGAGGGATTGCTGTTTCTGACGAATGACGGCACCCTCTACGATAAAATGCTACGCAACGAAAACAAGACGGAGAAAGAGTATATCGTAAGGGTTGATAAGCCTATTGATGCGCATTTTCTGCAATTAATGGCTAGTGGTATCAGAATTATGGGCAAAATGACCTTGCCCTGCCATGTTGAAATGGTTGATGCGTATACTTTCAGGATTATTCTGATTCAGGGGCTGAACCGGCAGATACGGCGGATGTGCTATAAGCTGCATTATGAGGTTTTAAGCCTGAAACGTGTGAGGATGGGGGCGATTGAGCTGGGGGATTTGCAGGCGGGGGAGTGGAGGGGGGTGGAGTGAAATTTGGTGTTTTGTTGGGGAGGCAGCAAAGGCAAAGATTATTGCGGCAGAGTCTTGACAGGCTTTCGCATTGTGCAGACAGGGTAGGTAGACGATGGTGGACGGTAAAATGCTAACAACCTTAAACAGGGTTGTTTTTTTATTTTATGGCACCTGAAATACTCAATAAAATGCCTATTTTTGAGAAGTGGATTTTTACCAACACCCTTTTAACTTTTTTGCTATGTCTGAATTAGCTTTGAAATTGATTGAAGAAAATAAAAGAACGAAAGATACTTTTCTGGATTTGGGTTATTGTGGGCTTGAATATGAATTGCCGGAAGAATTGTTGGAATGTGTTTGGTTGGAAAGTCTATGTTTGGGGGGGTACTATTATGAACCAACGCAAAATAAATGGCATCAAACAAGAAACATGCAATCGCACAATCGATTTAATGGGCAGGAGTTAGTAATTTTGCAAAACCTTATCAAATTAAGGTCTTTATTTATTGGAGAGTGTAAAATTCAAGATATTAGTTTTTTACAAAACTTAACTCAACTACTATTTTTGGACCTTTACGAAAATTCAATTGAGGAGTATGGAGTTTTACAAAACCTGATTCAATTACAGTTGTTAGACCTTCGCGATAATTATATTAAAGATTATGTTTTTTTTAAATCGCTCACACAATTACAAACTTTATACCTTGGCGGAAATAAGATTGAGGATATTAGTTTTTTACAATCACTCACGCAATTACAATCTTTATACCTTAGCAATAATCAAATTAAGGATATTAGTTTTTTACAATCACTCACGCAATTACAATCTTTAGACCTTAGCGAAAATAGAATTGAGGATATTAGTTTTTTGCAATCACTTACACAATGACAAACTTTATACCTTATCAATATTGAAATTCAGGACATTAGTTTTTTACAATCACTCACACAATTACAAACATTATACCTTAGCAATAATCAAATTGATGATATTAGTTTTTTACAATCACTCACGCAATTACAATCTTTAGACCTTAGCAAAAATCAAATTAAAGATATTAATTTTTTACAATCACTCACGCAATTACAATCTTTAGACCTTCGCAAGAATCAGATTCAGGATATTAGAGCCCTGTTATTTTTGCTTAAAAATGGCTTGGAAGTGAATTTAGAAGAATTTGGGAGCAAGGGAATTTCCTTATACAATAACCCTATTACCAATCCACCATTAGAAATAGTAAAGCAGGGTAGAGAGGCGATTATCAGATATTTTGATAGAATTGAGCAGGAAGGAGATGATTTTATTTTTGAAGCTAAAATGACGCTGGTTGGTGATGGTGGGTCTGGTAAAACCTCTTTGCAGAGAAGAATTATTGATGATAAAGCCGAATTACCTGCCGGAGGGGACAGAACAAGGGGTATTAAAGTATATGACTGGGAATTTAATGATGCTAAAGGGAGAACCTATACAGCCCATAAATGGGATTTTGGGGGGCAGGATGTGTATTATCCCGTTCATCGGTTTTTTCTGACAGAAAACTCTGTGTATCTACTGATGGCTTCTACCCGCTATTCAGTGCATAATTTTGAATACTGGATTCCTACCATTTATCAGTTTGGGGGGAATAGCCCTATTGTATTGGTACAGACCTGCGATAATGGTAATCAGAAAGACTGGGTAGATATTAAGCCATTCTATGGCGTTCCTGAATATAATCTGCTGAAACCCCTCTATAAAATCAACCTCACGGATGATAACTGGGGATTGAAGCACCTGAAAGGGTTTATCCAGCATCAGATAACAGAATTGCCGCACATCGGAAAAGCTGTACCTCAATCGTGGGTAAAAGTAAGAGAAGTATTGATTGAAAAAGCAGAAACAGCTGATTATATCTCATTTGAGAAATTTTCAGACTTGTGTATAGCAACTGATAAAAAGGCTTTTAACAAAACTGTAGATATAGAAGATTTAGCACAATTTCTACATGACTTAGGCATTATTCTCTGGTATGCTAAAAAAGGTTTATTGAGGAATTTTGTTATTCTAAAGCCTGAATGGGCGATGAATGCTGTGTATAAGATTATTGATGATACTTTGATTCAGGAGCATAACGGGGTTATCTATGAGGCTGATTTTACCAGAATCTGGGAAGAAGAAACTTACCGGACAAAAATTTATGAATTGAAACTGATGTTGCAGGTTTTTAAAATAGCTTTCCCAAAACAGCAACAGAAAGACGATTACATTATTCCGGCCCGATTAAATCCGATTCCTGATGCAAAAGTCTGGGCAAACAATGAAAATGCTTTAAGGTTAGAATATCATTTTGATTTTATGCCCAGAGGTATTGTGAACCAGTTAAGTGCTGATTTGAGCCATAAGATTTTATCTGACGAAAGCGTGTGGAGTGATGCGGTGATTTTAAAAGAAGGTAGAAGCCTGGCCCAGGTAGTTGAAGAAACCCATAAGAGGAAAATCCTGATTAAAGCGAAAGGGCATGATGCCAGAGGATTGATGGCTTTAATTATGAATTCGATATCGAATATTATTCATGAATATAGAGGAGTTGAGCCTTTATTAAGAGTACCCTGTAATTGTGAAGAATGCCAGGCCAGTGAAAAACCATCCATTTTTGAGTATGAGAAATTGATAGAATGGCTAGACAAAGGCAGAGATATTGCTGTTTGCAATGAAAGTCTCACTCAATTATCTATTTCCAAATTGTTGTATTCTGTTGGATTGGAACATAAGGACACAGTGAGGAAAAACCAAGTAAAAAGTACAGATAATGAACCCATAAATAGTGCAAAGAAAATATTTATCTCCTATTCAAAATTTGATGAAGATTACAAGAATGACTTAAGAACGCATGCGAAATCGCTTATAGAGGAAAAATTGATAGAAGTTTTTGACGATAGACAAGTAGAATTAGGGAATGAATGTGATAAGGAATTAATGCAAAAAATTGATGATTGTGATTATTTCATTTGTTTAATCAGCAAACATTTTCTGAATGGACCCTATATCAATAAGGAAGAATTACCGAGAGCATATAAGGCCGGAAAAAAGTTTATTCTTATCATCATTAAACCTTGTGACTGGACGAATATGCCCATCAATGATTGTTTTGATAAGGATGGGAAACCTGTTACGCTTGGCCAGCTTAATGCACATAATAAAGGCAATGTGATTAGTTTAAATGTGAATCAGACTAATCAGAACGGACAGAAAGAGGCAAAAGCGCTCACGGAAGAAGAAAGGGATAATAATTGGGTAAATGTTGTGGAGCAAATAAGGGCTTTGATTGAGAAAGAAAGATGATAGAAGTAGGGGTGGGTTGACAACTTAATGTTCCGTCAGTGTCTCCCGGGTGCGCCGATTTGTGCATAAGCAAGGGGACACTGACGGTCAGCGGACTATCAAACCCGCCGACAATCGTTCTACTAAAACTTCATTTTAAAGTATTTCTAACCAAAGTAAAGACCACTGCGGCAGAGTCCCCTTGCTGTGCGCTGGCTTTCACACACGGGGACACCTAGTCGGGAGACTCTGCCGGGACGTAATCTGTTAAAAATAATGGTCGGTTCAAAGCCAATTACGGGAGACAGTTCCGTGACAGGAGAATATTTCTTCAAAGGACATTCAAAGCATAAGAAATGCCCCGGGAGACGCCTGCAAGTCGTCTTCTATGTTGTTTTTCAAGCAAATAGCCATTTTTTTATAGATTTGTTTAATCCTGATTGAGACAAGGCAAAACAATAACATTCCAAAGAAAATCTTTGGGTTTGCACTATTGGAAATCAGAGCCAATATTCCTTTTCAAT
>CALRLN020000054.1:0-16542 GCA_943368675.1 Chitinophaga pinensis
CACACTGCCAACAAACGGGATTCTGCCCAATGGCTGGTTAACAGGATTGGAATCGTAATAACAATAATCCAGGTCAGAATTACCACCCTGCGAGAAAACCGGTCGGTTCAGGCCTATGGCGATACTGCTCTTCTGGGTAGGGTTGTTGCGGGTCACGACAGGTGCGCTTACCGTCGGATCACCAGTTGAGCCATTGTTAGTGCTTCTTTTTACCATTCCCGAAGACTGTACTTTTGTCTGAGCAGAAGTATAGCTGTATTGCAGATAAGAAGTAACATTTATGCTGCTGCTGCCCTGCCCACCCGGGGCGGTTTGTACGCCAAGAACGGTATTCCCAAAACCCTGACTGGATCCGTTGGCAACAAATGTTTGGGTGATATTATCCATCACCAGTAGCGTGAGGTTCATATTTCCAAAACCACCCACCACCGTACCCAGGCCATTTGATTCAACGGTATTGCTTGTCGGGCTTAGCCCGATGCTGGCTATAGTAAAATTAGTAGAAAACGGATTCGATGAGTCATTAACTCTCGCCTGAAAACCTTCTGACAGATGCTGCTTTTTTTGGGCATTCAAGGCTTGAAGCTTACCCGGATATAATTTTGTATCGAAGCTTTTCTTTGTCAGCATAGTAGCAAAATCAAATTGTTTCGGATCGTTGAAGTCAAATTCGATTTCTTCTTTGTCGCCCATCAATTCATTGATATAATTGAAAAGCGCTATTTCGTCGTCTGTAAAGTTAATCATGGTTCAGAGATTATTAAGGTGATAGTATTTGATTTTCCTATACTTTTATGTTCTGAAACAGATTTGTGTCAATCTATTTCAGAACATAAAATCTTTAATTACAAAACCTGTCGGAGTCTGGTTTTTGTCTGGGCTACAATAAACCTGAAAAGTTTAAAGCGAAAATCTATACGCCAGCGTGGGAGCTGAGGATGCTCCAGATGCTCACTGAGCATAATGAAAGTAACCAGAATCATGGCAAGATTATGGCCCACTGGCAACAGCATAGGCAACAGCATTAATGCCCAGCCGGCGCCTACACACCAGACACCGTGCATGATTCCGAATAATATCGCATCACGACTGGCGGGCCAACCAAATGCGGCCAGTGTCCGATGGTCATGTCCGCGATTAAGGCATTTCTGCTTTACAGGAGAAAACTGCCAGATAATCGCGATGATACCCAAGACAATTGCCGGAATGTACGAGCCCGGCATTAAAAGGTGCAGCCCAAGTATGACGGCAATCATGAAGACACCAACAATCATCCATACGCCGATATAGCCGGATACGAAGAGCAGCACAGACAAAAAACGACGTCGTCTTAAGGTGCTTGCATAGATCTGCTGAATCGGAATAATCAGTTTTGGAAGCATCATGGCTACTACCATCAATCCCCAACCTGTTAAGAGAGACGAGAAAGGGTTCATCGCCAGTAACATCTTAAGTGAGGCATTGGATGGTCCTGAATCTGAGATATGACAATGTTGTACTGACATGATATGCCCGGGATTGAACAGTAGCAAAACCCAGACAATAATGCTTATGCCAATAATTACAAGACTGATCAGATTACGTTTTTTTTCTGATAGTATCATATTTATATCTGGCCCTCCCTGTAAACGCTTATACGGTCTATTGTTAATTCACTGCCTTCAGCTATTATATTTTCCGGCTGAATATGCACCTCAAGTGAGTTGATGTCGATAGAATCGCTTAACTCCAACTGGTCTACAATTGCGCTGATATCAAACCTGACCGTAAGCCCGGAACCTCCGTGAGAACCATCTTTCTGACTTGCATTTTTGAGCCCGAAAAGAGAAAGATGCCCTGCATATTGGTTATTAACAGAAACTGAGCAGACAACCGAGTCCTCAGTCCCTTTAACACCCTCGAGTTGTAGATATACCTGATCTGGTAATTTATTTTCACCAAGTCTTTTCACCATCGACTTCATCTTAAGACTATTGGCTACGATATTCCATCCTGGCGTATCCAACTGAACATTTGTATGAGCGCCGGAAGCATCTACTTTAAGAGGCGCATTGTTGGCACCTACCAATTCTGACTCTGTATTTTGTTCCATATTAGCATCTAGTAGTTTAGTATTATCAACTGCCAAACCAAAATTACGCAATCTCATGGCATTTGAGCTAACTAATGCAGGGGTCACTCCAAGTGAAAGATCCTCGTAGGTATAATTAAGCTGGCTGATATCGTTTACCATAGCAGGTGTATACTCCCAGGGAGTACCGGCAGGTGTCGGCATATAAAACTTCCTGTTTCCGGCAGCAGTAGGGCCATTGAGCCAGTCAGGATCAGTAGGGTTACTATTTCCTGCCTCATTCCAGGCGGCCCACATCCGGTCAATATTACAATGATGCAGGTAGAAGATAGGGTCAAGCCCTGCCGTATCCGGATCAGACATCAATCCACCTTGACCGGAAACAGGATTTTGACCTCCTATGGCTGTGTGAACAGGGTTGTGCGGATTCCCTTCAAGTGCGCCTGTACCGCCGGAAAAATGAGCAAAACCTGTTTTCAAACCCCCATAATAACGGGGTTGAAGACCAGTGTAAACAGTATCCTGCTGACAGTTCTGGTTAATACCCCGGGAAAAAGGAATAAAAATATTCCTGTCATTATTAGGACCATATCTGGCATTGACTAAAAGCGGATTCGTAGTGCCATCGGGTAAGGATAGTTGCACAAAGGCAGGAGGCATCTTGAACTGGTCTCCGCCGCCGAAATAATTCCAATATGGCATAGCCCAGTCGCCGGGACCTCCAAGATCTTGTATAATTCCCCGAAGTATATTCTCAATTGCGTATACGTAGCCACGGTGCCAGGGTGGAAAAAACCAGCCACCATGTTGGCATTGATCCCAATACTGATCTATTAAGCTCTGGGATGGTAGTGGTGTTACAGGTACTTTTGGAGGTATCGGGATTGTTCCCCAACCATCTCTGTCAGCTATGCTCTGCCCGTGAATGGCAGCATAAAACCACCAACTGGTAGGGTCGCTTAGCGAACGCGACTGCATGACCCCTACGGCTTTAGCATACCATAGAAGGTCAGGATTATCGAAGGTGCCGCCATTATTCCAGGCGTTTTTTCTTGTAAATGTAGACATATGTTTGTGTTTAGATTTGGTAAAATAATTTTACTGATTGATTTAATTAAGGTGCGCAGTAAGACATGCACACGAGCCAGTCTTCTGTTTAATGACGGGCTTATGTGCTTTGAAAGAGTTCGATTATTACTTTCGGGATTTTATAAGTTGGTGCGTGATGAAAGTGTAAGCGACGATTAATGAAGTGTAAATCTATGTAATAAAACTTTATAAATTCGGAATTTTCTATTATTTTTATTATGCGGTATCATTGTACGAAGTTCAATAATTAAACTTGAATTTTAAAGAGTATTTATACCTGTTTTTAGTGCGGGTTATAATAGCAAATTCCATTGCCAAAGCCTCTCTTTACCCAGTCGGGGACGCCCAGTCGGGGACACTCAGTCGGGGACGCCCAGTCTGGGCCTCAACCTGTTTCAGGATAAGAAATCAGATTATCCGCAACAGATTTACATTCCGTTTACATTCTTTAACAAGCCATTAACAAAAGCCTGATACTAAGACATTTATATTTGTTAAAATAACTGATAACAAAAAGAAAATGACAAAACGCCTACACGTCTATACTTTATTGATGTTTGTTTGCTGCACTTTGTGCGAAGGACAAACGAGTTATTACCCGACCGACACCAATAAGGTCATCACTTCACACGGGCCTTTGGGGATTGCCCGTAATATTAAGCAAGATAAAAAGGGTAACATCTGGATTGCTGCATTCAGTGGTGTTTATCGGTATGATGGAAAATCGTTCACCAATATCACAAGCAAACTGAGTTCGACCCGTTTTTTTGATGTTCTGGAAGATAGAAAAGGGAATTTCTGCTTCTCGTCTATAGGCTCAGGTGTATATTATTATGACCCTTCCGAATCAAGTGGCAAGGCCTTTAAGCACTTTACCACTAAGGATGGGCTTGTTGGTAACGAGGTTCCACATATTTATGAAGATAAAAGCGGCAGTATCTGGTTCGGCACTATAACCGGAGCAAGCCGTTGGGATGGGAAATCTTTTCAGAACTTTAAGCCAAATGAAGGATTGTCGGATGTTAATCCTGACGATAATGATATCAATTCTATTATTGAAGACAAAAAAGGGCAATTCTGGTTTGCCACAAGGGGCAATACCTTTATTTATGACGGGAAAAAGTTTACCGTTCTTACCCATGATGGCGAATCTTTTACGAATGTTCGTACAATAATGGAAGATAAAAAGGGCAATATCTGGCTGGCTGGGAGTAATGGCCTATGGCGCTATGACGGTAAAACATTTACCAACTTCACAAAGAATTTTACCGGGTATGTCTACGAAGATAAAAAAGGCAATATCTGGACCAGTTCTCAACCTGATTATAACGGAAGCAATAGATGGGCACTTTTGCGTTATGAGGCAAAAACCTTGTCAGACCCAAAGCCGACTGTAACCGATATAATGGCCGACTATGAAGATTATAAAGGAATGCTTTTCGGGATTCTGGAGGCACTTGACGGAAGTATCTGGTTTGGCTCTTTAGCGGGTGTGCATCGGTATGACCCCCCGGCCTCGCTCAGGGCAGGAAAAAATATCATTACCAGTTTTAAAGATAAATAGTTCAGAATACACCGATATAGCTGACAATTTTAAAAACGATTGAAGATTGTAAAGATGAAAATTCTCTTTACATGTAATGTTAAATTACTCCATAATCAGACACTTTTTAACAAATGGTAAATGATAAGCCGGGACATTTAGTAATTTTGTGACAATGAAAGAGTTGATAGAATATATTTTGCAATTTGGTGACCTGAATAAACAACAGACAGACCTTGTTATAAGGAAAGCCAGAGAAACAGAACTTCTGAAAGACGAGTATTTTTCGGAAGCAGGTAAAATCCCCCGACAAGTGGGTTTTGTTGTGGAGGGGGTTGTTCGCGGTTGTTATTATAATAACAAAGGCGATGAGATTACCCGTTGCTTTATTGCAGAAAATAATCTGGTGGTTGATTACGTCAATTTTGAGGCAAATACGGCTTCATCAGAATACCTGCAAGCCAGCACTCATTGCAGACTTATCGTATTTTCAAAACCCGATTGGGAAGAACTTTCTCATACCATTGTAGGCTGGGATACCATTAAGAACAAAATGGTTCAGAAATGCCTTTATCAGAAGTCCAGAAAAGGCCCTGTCATTTCACAGGACGCCACTACACGCTATCTGGAGTTTATAGAAAACTATCCTTCACTTACTAATCGTGTTGCTCTTTCTCATATAGCTTCTTATCTGGGTGTTACGCAGCAATCACTGAGCAGAATCAGAAAAAACATTCGCTGAAATCACTTTTTACCAAATGGTAAATGGCTTCATTTTTAATCAGACAATCTTTGTGACGTAAATTTTAAACAAAGAAAAAATGAAGTCAGCATTTATTACAGGAGCCAACAAAGGCATTGGCTTTGAAACAGCAAAGCAACTATTACAAAAAAGATTTTATGTATATATAGGAAGCAGAAATCCTGAAAACGGTTTACAAGCCCTTGAAAAACTAAAGGCCGAAGGCCTGACAAACGCAGAGGTTATTCAGATTGATGTAACCGATGATAATTCGGTACGTAATGCCCGGGCGGAAATTGGCAGGAAGACAGATGTTCTGGACGTTTTGATTAATAATGCGGGTATCAATGGTGGTTGGCCATATACCGCATTGGAAGCAAGGTCAGACCAGTTTTTAGCGGCGTTTGATACCAATGTATTCGGCGTAGCAAGAGTTACCCAGGCATTTATTGATTTGCTTAAAAAATCACCAGAGCCGAGAATTGTCATGGTAAGCACCAGCGTTGGTTCTCTTTCATTGCAAAGCAACCCTGATTGGTTAGCGTATAATTTTGCCAAATATGCGGTATATGGTGCATCAAAAGCAGCTTTGAATATGTACACGATTCATCTGGCTTATGAACTACGTGACACGCCCTTCAAAATAAATGCTGTTTGTCCGGGTTATACAAGCACCGATTTTACTAACCACAATGGAGGCGAAGTTGAAACAGCAGCAAAACGCATTGTAAAATATGCTTTATTAGACAAAGACGGTATAACAGGTAAATTTATCAGCGAAGAGACTAATCCGGTAACGGGAGAGATTCCGTGGTAAGAAAATCCTGATTATCCGAGGAGTTTTGCGATAGTGGGGCAAGAACACTTAATTGAACATTTGTGCTTATACTGCCAGGTCCTGCAATAGGCTCATCCAAACCTATTGCAGAATCAGGCAGTGTAATATCAGGCAGCCTGATTGCCTTCTGCCAGGAGAGGCACTGGCCTGAAGCCTTTAATAATAAAATAGATACCCAAAGCAAACTCAAATACTGCTACCAGCACCGCAGATAAGCCTGCCAGTGGTGAAACCCTGTCAATAAAACCAAACATAATAGCAATGTAACCCATCAGAAGTGGCAAGCCACCAAGAATGCCTATTAATGACAGATAACGAGGCACCAGACGTGATTGAAAAAGTAGTATTCCGAGAAGCAAATCATTAATGGCAGGTATAAAGCCTTGTCCTAAGAGAAAAATGCGGTCGTATAAAGCAACAAATGCCTCACTAACCGGTAAGGCCGCTGCCCCCGTTCCTTTCTGATGCAATGCTACTACCGCCAGCAGGAAAGCCACACCTGCAAACATGGTGCCGGCTTCGAGTATCCGTGAGGCCACCAACCCCAGTGCAAGCCTTTCGTTTTGCTTTCTGAGTACAGGATACAATACAACAGCTGTGATAATTCCGCACAGGGCTACCACTATTTCAGAAATACCCCCTGCAATGACCTCGTTGTCGTTCCCGGCCCCAAGTATATAGTTCGGCTGATGGATGGGTGCATAAAGCGCCAGCGTCGGGATTGAGACAAAAGTCAGGATATAAAATATACCTGCTGCCAGCGATGTTTTACGATGGGCATTCATCGGTTTACCTGCTGATGAATGCCCAATGGTTATGATGCTCATTTGAAAACTGATTCAAAGATTTGACTTTCTTTTATAAACTCTTCTTGTTCAATGCCTTAGAGAAATGAACACTGATCATCAGGCCTCTGTTATACATTTCATTGATGCGAGAAATATTGGTTAGGCCATAGTTGTATCGTATATCTAAGGCAATTCTTTTTTGTTTAAGCGGAAAAGCCACACCGCCACCAACCTGAACGCCTGCTTCTATGCGTCTGAAGTCTCCTGCTGAATTTCCAAAAGAAAGCTTATTGCTAACTTCGCCAATAGTGCTTTTACCACTCATGTTATAGGCAATTGAAGGTCCGGCATTCAGGTAAAAATTACCCATGTGAAAACGAGCCAGCACGGGCAATTCCAGGGTATTGAAACGAAACTCAGATGCCGCTGTTGTTGAAGGATTGTTGACTTCCAGTTTTCCGCCCTTACGCATAAAATACAGTTCTGATACAAGAGAAAACCACGGACTAAGGCCCGCCTGCACCGAAAAACCTGCCTGTATACCTTTGGATGACTTCTTATAGTCAGAGAGTTCGTTGTTTAATCCGCCATAATTAAGGTTGCTGCTTGCCATATTCACCATCAGATCCACGTAGGTTCCGGCAGATTTTTGTTTGCGGCTGATGTTTCCGTTTGCAGATTGGGGTGTCTGACCTAAGGCAACAGTTGATAATAACATTAAGCCCATAAGCAATCCTGTTTGTACTTTCTTCTTCATGATTATTTTTGTTTATCGTTAATAAATAATTTGATGAAACAAAAGTACAGGCGTGCAGGGATGTCTGAAATCTGACTATGCAAAGTGAGAGGGGATGTCTGCCAAACTATGGTTTTAATCTTCCAAATAAATGTAGTTTTACGCTTTGGCGTTAATAATCTGGAGGAAAGCGTCTTTGTAGGTTTCAGAAACGGGAATTAACTGATTAGCGATTTTTATTCTGCCTCGCTCTATGGATTCTATTTTGTTAATGGCAACCATATACGATTTATGTACCCTGCATATCAGATGGGCTGGCAGTAATTGCTCAAGTTCGCTGAATCCCTGCAATGTCATGATTTTTTTACTCAATGTATGAATACGCTGATAGTCTCTCATGCCTTCGATATAGAGAATATCGTTGAGCATAATTTTTTCGAGACGGTTTTCTGTTTTTACAAATATAAAATCGGGCTTCTTTTCTTCTGCCCGATGGCTCAGATTCTCCTGAGCTTTATTTACTGCCTGCAGGAAACGATTGAACGTGAACGGCTTTAGGAGATAATCAGTAATGCGCAGCTCATAGCCCTTTAGTGCGTATTCCTGATAGGCTGTAGTGATAATCACCTGGCTATTAATTTTGGCGCTTTCAAGCAATTCAATACCAGTCAGCTCGTCCATATTGATGTCCAGAAAAAGCAAATCAACCTTATTGTTGTTTAAAAAATCAAGACCGGCCAGGGCATTATCGAAGGTGGCAGTGAGATTTAGAAAGGGGATTTTCTGAATAAAACTCCTGGTTTTATCAAGCGCCAGGGGTTCATCTTCAATAATTATACACGTTAGTTTACTCATAGGGTATGGTTAGGTTAATACTGTATAAATCCTCTGTTTTGTGTACTACAAGTACGTGCCTTTCCGTATATATAAGCTGCAGGCGCTTCTCAATTAAGTCATTACCGAGGCCCCCAATGGAATTGCCCCCAACGGAGTTGCCCCCAGTTGCTTGCTTTGTTTTTGGTCTGGAATCAATTTTGTTTTCGCAAATCAATTGTATGGCGCTATCGCCTATAAAAAACTGAATACTGATGGCATTTTCTACTTTCTTATTGGTGGCATGTTTAAAGGCATTTTCAATGAAGGGGATAAACACCATAGGGGCAATGTATTTATCGCCTGCATTGCCAGTGATGGTGAGTTGCACATAGTGCTCGTTAGAGGTCCGTATTTTTTGCAGGTCTATGTATTTCTCGATGTATTCAATTTCTTTAGCAAGCAAAATTTTCTCAGTTTTTGTTTCATAAAGGATAAACCGCATAATATCAGACAACTTATTGAGGTAGTCAGAGGCAGCAATGGTATCTGTTAAAATCAGGGAATCAATATTATTGATGGTGTTAAATAACAGATGTGGGTCAAGTTGCAATTTTACCAGCGCCAGTTCCATTTCATGATTTTTCTCCTTCAGGGCCTCTTTTAGTTTTATTTCATTAAACCAGTCTATAAATCCTCTTAGTATCCATCCCACCATGCCGCAAATCATGCCTATAAAGGTCATTACTCCTATTGTTCTCAGAGCAGTTGACCTACCTTTTCTTCCCCCTTCGTCCATATCCGTTACTTGCCCTGTTTCAATAAAATAGCGATGTAGTATATATGCCAGCACAGCTATTATTCCAGCTACCGCAAAGCCCGCAAGCAGTGCTGATACATACTTTTTTTGTTGAATGTATCTGGGAAACAGCAGAAAATAATACAGATAAAAGCAAACCGCAGAAGGAATACAGGCAAACAGAAGAATATTTTCAAAAGCATTCATGATTCGGGCCGTTTTTTCTACAGCATTCACACCAGTTTTGGAATAAACCGTAAGGACAATACCCACCATTAAGAAATAGATGAGCCATACCCCGATGTGTAATAAAATCACAAATGATTTCTTCATGATTTAAAATTACTGATTAAAAGAGCAATCTCTTTCAGGTAATCACAAAAAAAATATGCAAACCGCGAAAAGCAATCTGCAAATGAGGGATTCTGCCCTTTTAAATGTTTTGGATATACCAGATATGCGAATATGCCCTGTATGTAAAATGGCAAATCAATCAGGATATAAAAGGTACTTAGCCCGTATAGCCTTAAACTGCTGCAAACCGGGTTCCCAGCTTTTTCTGATGTCTGCTTCTGATACGCCTTCTATAATCTGTTTTCTTAGCTGATCGCTGCCTATACGCAGGTCAAAAGCTGATATATCCTGGGCGGGTCTTCCGGGAGAAAAGAAATGCGCTTTATCCGGATAGGCATTGTATAATTCAATGACCCATGCTAAATTAATTTGGCGGCTTTTCCGAAGTTGGTTAATATCATAAGTACGAAGGTCAAGACCATAACAAACAGAATCTTTGTGGTTAGGTCTCTCACTCATGCCCGGAATACTTACCGGTTTGTATGAAAACGAATACTTGTCTTTCAATGCTGGTGCACCTAATATCGTAAATGGCATTAGTGTTCCCCGGCCTTCATTGATAGCTGTTCCTTCAAACATACATAAGCTCGGGAAAAGCATCACTGCCTGTTGTGTATTCAAATTCGGTGAGGGTTTTACCGGCAATACATAAGGCATATCATGCCCATAGTTGGCTACTTTTATAATTTTTATTCTGCATGGCTCTTTCAGGTAACCTTCACCATTGAGGTATTGGGCAAATTCACCGATGGTCATGCCGTGTGTCATGGGTGTATAATGGATTCCTATGGCAGATTTGAATTTATCATCAGTCATTACCGGGCCGTCTACTACGTATCCGTTAGGATTAGGCCTGTCAAGAATCAGCAGTTCTTTGTTGTTTTCTGCACAGGCTTCCATCACATACTCAAGCGTATTGATATTGGTATAATAGCGGCAACCCACATCCTGAATATCAAAGACCATCAGGTCGACATCCGCCAGTTGTTCTTTTGTTGGTTTCTGGTTTTTACCATATAATGAAATAATCGGAATGCCGGTTTTGACATCTACCTCATTATTCACCACCGCTCCGTTACTGGCATTGCCCCTGAAACCATGCTCAGGCCCAAACACTTTTACAATGTTAATTCCAAGACTCACCAGACTATCTACGCTGCTTTTATTGCCAATAATAGAACTCTGATTGGCAACCAGCCCAATTCGTTTTCCTCGTAGATAAGGCAGGTACTTTTCAGTCTGGTCGGCACCTGTAATAATGCCCTGCTTATGAGTTGCCTTTTGCTTTGACGAGGCAATTTGTGCAGAACATTTACTATTGCTGATGGCAAAAAGCGTTAAAAAAAGTATGGAAATAAATCTTGTCATTTTTGGAGGGGTGGTTTTAAAATCAGCACAAATCAGGAATATAATGCTATTGCAATATATGTCATTATTGCTGACATTTTGTAAAATAGCTCATGAAGAAGGTGGTGGGTGTCGGGTAGAGGATGGAATTCTGCTGACAATGGTGTAGGTATTCCTCTATTTTAAAAATGACATTTCAAAATTGCCAGATACGCCATTATAAAATAGAACACTATTATTTAAAAATTCTTTACCTATTAAAATATCAGTATGGCTATAATCTGTCATTTCATAGAATGAAGCAGTAAAACTCTTATCAAATCCTTTAATCTGAAATGTTATACTGTTTATTTTGCTATTTCTGTCTTTAATAAAACCCAATTTCTTAATTAAGGTTGTAGATATGTGATTGCTAAAAGCACCTGTGTCTACCATTGCATTCACAATAATAGTTTCTTGTTGATTGTATAATTCTACTTCCATATTGGGGGTTGAAAATTGTTTTTCTAACTGTCCAGTAAATACATTTCCTTTCATTACCTTATTCTTTTTAAAAAGTATTTCTTTATGCTCACCTATACAAATGAATATTTTATTTGATTTGAAATCGAATAATGCTAAGCAGTTTCTTAAAAATTCAGTACCAATTAATAATTCAAAATCACTACTCAAAATATTGTAAATATTTGCTATATGACTTATTCTTTGTGATTTATCTGTTGCACCTATTTGGAGTTCACATTGTTGTACCATTTTTTTGCCGAATATGGGGTCTTCTGCTCCCCCCTCTCTTATATTTGTAATGCCAATTTTTTTTACCACATCTTGCTCTACTCTTCCATGAAAGTGTCCAGTATCCACAAAAGCAATTACATTTTTCTTTGATTTCTCACCATAAGAAATAGTTACTTTAACCAAAAGCAAATCTCCAAATATTTTGCCTTTAATTATAAAATTATCTTCCATTGCGTGATTTTAAGAGTGTTTAACAAACCATAAAGTTATTCTGAGTTCCCAGTTCGACTGATTATATAATCAGTCGGTGTGTCTGCCGATCTCTGAACGGCAAGGTTATCATTCAATGGAAGCTTACCTGGTGATAGCGTCGTTTTAAAAACGGCTGACATACCGACTAAGTTTAAACTTAGGCGAACCGGGGACTTTGCTTTAAACCTCAGAATGTCTCACCCTAAAAAAAGTTAACAGGTGCTATGATTTTTATTTAGGTTTGTGTAAACTTATTTCAGGATTAGCACAATCAAATATCCTGAAATTTTTGTAGAAATTTGCCTTGTTTCTGGTATAATAAAATATTTAAAACCCGAACTTCGGTAAATGCAAAGATCACCTGAAATGACAAAGCAAATAAACAACCCATTTATTCTTGCCCTGAAAGCTTATAATCTTACAGTAGAAATTCATCAGCATTCGGCCTATCAGATCGTTGTATCAGACGATACTCCTTTTAATTCAACCATCAGCGACCAGCCGTGCGAAGGCATTTCCGGTTTTTTGATTAAACCACAGGTTACCCATTTTTGTAATGGAGAAAAAGGGACGCTCAATATTCTGAATATAGAGCCTTATTCAACGGTCGGACTGAAACTGGCAAGCAGATTCAATGCTGGTCAGAACTACATCGTTTTTAATTCTCCCGCCGAAATAAGTACGTTTTTTCAGACAGAAAACAACAAGTTTGATATTCATGGCATCATCGATGCTTTGGTTTCAGAACTACCCACAATAAAGTATGATGAAAGAGTAACAAAAATAGTTGAGTATATTAAAACCAATTTCTTTGAGCAGCATATCATACCTCAAACATTTACTGATATTGTTTTTCTTTCTCCGTCGCGTTTGGCGTCATTATTTAAACAACAGACTGGCAGCAGCTTGTCTAAATATCTATTATGGACAAGATTGCGTCAGGCTATTTATCTCACGCTTTCAGATAAACACCGAAGCCTTACTGACATTGCCTACGACACAGGCTTTTATGACCTGCCTCAGTTCAATAAATACATGTACGAAATGTTTGGTATGCCGCCAAAGGCTCTCAAGCAAAACAGTGATTTGATACAAGTTTATTAGCCGCTCTGTTATCAATTTTGTGCTATCATTTTAACAATTAAAAAATAGCACAATGAAAGCAATCGCTTATCAATCTTTCGGAAACACAGATGTTTTTCAAACCATAGAAGAACCAAGACCTGCTGTTCTGCCAGACCAGGTCCTGATAAAAGTAAAAGCAGTTTCAATTAATCCTTTAGACTGGAAAATCAGAAAAGGAGCAATGAAACTGATGTCAGGCTCAAAATTCCCTAAACATACGGGTGTTGATTTTGCAGGTATAATTGAAGAGACCGGGGCAACTGTCACCAGTTTCAAAAAAGGAGATGAAGTTTTTGGCGTAGTAAAAGATAGTATGAAAGAAGGGGCATTAGCCGAGTATGTGGCTGTACCTCCGGCTAATATCTGGAAAAAACCTGCTCACCTCAGCTTTGCTCAGGCTGCTTCTATTCCTATTGTTGGGGCTGCTGCCGTAACAGCCTTAGAGAAAATGGGCAATATCAGCACGCAATCAAAAATTCTGGTCAATGGTGCCTCAGGTGGATTCGGCATGTTTTTGTTGCAATTACTCAAGCAAAAGGGTGCAGCTATAACGGCAGTAACAAGCACCAAAGCGATTGACTATGCAAAAAAATGGGGCGCAGATACAGTGGTAGATTATTCAAAAGAGAATGTACTTTCTCAGAATATCAGGTATGATATTGTCATTGATTTATCCGGCAAAATGGGTTATACCAATGCCCGGCAAATCATGAAGCCCAAAGCCTTGTTTCTGAACCCAACACCAAGGCCCATTGAAATCCCAACTTCGCTTTTCAGGAATTTATTTACCAGCAAAAAGCATATTGTGGTACTCTCCGGGCCATCTGCCAAAAACATGGATGTCTTGATTGAAGCGCTGGATAGGGGAATGCAGATTGAAGTAAGTAAACTATTCCCGTTTGCGCAATCCAGAGAGGCGTATCAATATGCCGAGCAGGGCGGCTACATTGGTAAAGTAGCAATAGAACTCGATTAAGTACTTGCGAAGATTAGTTAATAAAACAGGCTTAGGCGAGCCTGTTTCATGAGTAGAGCAAAACCAAAAAGCACCACAAACATGGTGCTTTCCTGATATATAAATTATCCAATATTTTACCATTTACAAAGTAGCATCAGACTTAGCTGAATCTGCGGGTACTACCTGTTGTTGTGGCTGAGGATAGGGTACATTAGTAGGTACTTGCGGCAAATGCAAAAACTCTACATCTATGATAAAGTATTTTGTTTCACCATTCCAGGGAAAGCGGAAGAATTTTTCACGGTACTTTAAAGTGACACGTTCACCTGTTTTTACGGCTTTTTGCAATTTGGTTTTCACTGAATCGAGTTTACATGAGAAATCCCAGTAACGGGGGGTAAGTGTGCCTGTTTCGCCAGAATATCCTCCTTCATTCAAAACGCCTTCAAGTGTTTTAAAAACATATCCTCTTTCACTGATTTTTGAGATGGTGCCTGCTCTTTCTCCGCTCGAATAATATCCGGCCGTTAGATAATAGAGTATTCCTAAGACCAGTAATAATAATATGATAAGGAAAATTCTCAGTTTCATTGCGTTATGGTTTATATGCGTTGACGGTGCAAATGAAATGATTTTTAGGAGAATTGCAAAGATTATCAAATCATTATTAAATGAAATTGATGCGCAGATTAAGACCTATATTATAAGGGCGTATTTTCAGATAATTGTTGGCATCGAAAGATTGAGAAAGGCTGTAACGGAATGTTGGCTCAATCCAGAGAGATTTACCACCTTTGATGGGATAAGAGAATCCTACGGAAGCATTGACATAATAGCCAAAATCTTTGTTGTTGAGCACGTGTACCGCCTCGGCACCGCCTATGGCATAGATACTGGTTTTCTTTTTACTTACCAGATAAGCATTGTCTAATTTCAAGCCAATGGTTTGCAGAAACTGTTTTTGCGCCACCTGCTCGCCGATACCTATGAGGGTATAAGTGCCGTTATCGGCAGTCTGCACTTCATAGTCACCGTTGTTTATTTCGTAGTTAGCCCATTGCTGAACACCAGTATAAGCGGCAGAAACACCCATTGAAAAACGATCTGACAGGGGTTTCATGGCTCCGGCTCTGAGTTGAATGCCCAGCCTCTGGTTATCTATGGCATCCAGACGACCAACCTGTTGAATATAGGTGGTAGTTTGCGGAAGAATGGTAAAGGCCTGATAGGTTTGTAAAGGCATCAGACTGGCTGTCAGGATGGTTTTACGATATACCCGCTGTTCTCTTTCCTGATAGGGTTTTTCGGCATTAAAGGCAATGGCACTGAAAGGTTTCCGGATTGGTTTTTGCTGAAACCCTTTTGCTGATAGTTGGGCTAATTTTATGTTGTCTGATGATTGTGGATTGTTATCAGCCAGTGTATTTTCCTGCTTTTCGGGTTTCTTTTCTTCGTTTACAGGAGTGACAGATGCACCGGGGTTATTCTTTTCAGAGACTTTGTTCTTTGCCAGAAGGGCTTCATTGTTTTTGTTTGAATTAGCCTTGTCATACCCTTTTTGTAGGTCATTTGTACCTCTTTTTGGTGCGTTCGCAATGCGCTCGCTTGCTGAGGATGTGCGTTCGGCCTGCGTTGGCAATGCGGAGGCAGTCCATTCGGTATGCGATGGCAATGCGTTTACGTCAGGTGATTTGCTGCCTGTCTGCGTTTTTCCGGTGATTTCTGAAGCCCGGCTTTTATGTGTGTTTGTCTGAGTACCAGATGCCGGTTTTTTGTTTCCGGTATTGGTAGCGGTCATTCCGGTACTGTCTTTACTATTCAATAACCACCATAGGCTACCTAATAGTAATACAAGCCCGGCAGCAATGCCTACACGATAGAATAGCGGGATAATAATGCCACGGCGACGTTTTTTCGGCTGAATAGCCTCCTGTATTTTCAGCCAGCTGATGGCCTGGGGTTCTGCTTCGTAATTTTCGAATTTCTGAGCTAAATCAACACCTGCCCTTATTTTCTCCCACGATTCTTCCTGTGGTTCAGGCTCGTAGGTTGCCATAATTTGAGGGAGGTCAATACCTGCCCGGATTTTTTCCCAGGTATCTTGCTGCGGCTCAGGCTCGTATGCCTCCATGTGTTGAGGCAGGTCAAGCGCTGCCCTGATTTTTGTCCATGTATCGTCCTGCGGTTCAGCTTCGAAATCCTGAAATAACTGCGGGAGTTGTACAGACGTACGAATCTCGTCCCATGATTCCTCGCGGGGCTCGGCTTCGAAGTCCTTAAACATTTCTGTCAGTTTTTTCTTTATTTCGTCGTCTGGTTGCATAATATATTCCCGAAGGAAACAAATCTCTT
>CALRLN020000055.1:0-16480 GCA_943368675.1 Chitinophaga pinensis
TAAAACAGTACTATCTTTTTTGGTTTCAAACTTTTCCGGTCCGATCTGATAGACAATCTTGACATTTTTGAGCGGATTCCCGTATTTCAGAACTGTTACAGCAAACTTTACCGGTTCTCCGATTTTATAAGTCCAGTCTTCATGTTCAGGAGCAACAATTACTTTAATCAGCCTTTCGGTAGGCTGGGCAAATGCGTAAGTCGCCAGAAGGCTCAGACACAAAATGAACAAACTTTTTTTCATGTTGAATAGAGGTTGATTGTAGGTTATTGTTTATAGTTTTTAAGAAGGATAGGTCTTATAACCGAAGTCCATTGGGCATAGCCTTTCGGTGTCATGTGCAAACTATCTTTGATAAAGTATTCTCCGTTCACAGTTCCATTCGGACGATACATCACAGGCACAATATTCATGTAGGTGAAGTTTTTATGCTTATCTATATATTCTTTGATTAAAGCATCTGCTTTGGATGTCAGATTCCATTTGTCTTTTCTTGAAATGGAAGGCTTCATTGAAATATAATACACCTTGGTTTTTGGCAGACGATTCTGAATCAATGTAGCCAGTTCTGCAAAGGCATCAAACACTTGTTCAGGTGTTTTTTCTTTGCCCGAAAAAAGGTCGTTTTCACAATACAATACTATTGTCCGGGGTTTATAGGGTACTAGCATACGCTCGGCATAATAGGTCATTTCAGGGAAAGTGGAACCCCCAAAACCATGATTAATGACTGGCAAGGGCGCAAAATCGTCTTTCAGTGTCTTCCAGAGGCGGATGCTTGAACTGCCGTAGAATATGGTTTGCCCTTGAAGCTTATCCAAACCAATGGCAGCATCGGCTTTTTCATACGCTTCGATTTCTTTTTCAGAGCGATTGACCTCGTAGTTAAGGGTATATTTATCGCCAATTGGTGTGTGGGTTAAAGTTTTATGACAGGCGATCGCCAGGGTAATCAGGGTAAGAATGACCAGTAAGGGTTTCTTGTTCATAGTTTAATAGATTATTTTTACGAATTACTTGAAAAATGAAAAGACTATCAATAAAAAATCAAAAAATTAGGCAAAATGACTGATAGCATAGACATTCGAATCTTTATTGGTAGCTGATTGTTATTTATATTAATTTACTGGTAACACGTTTGTAGAATAATATATATTTGTGCCACATTTTTTTAAGCTTAGAAAAACAGAATTATGGAAGAAATAGTAATCCCTCAGAGGAAAGCCCGGAATTTTATTGGAGAAGAGTTTTTGTTGACTTCATGGGCCGAAGTACAACCCTTATATGAGAATCTGGTTAATCGTTCTATTGATAATGTACAGGATTTACGCCAATGGTTTATCGACCGCAGCGAACTGGAGTCGTATCTCTCAGAAAATATGGCCTGGCGTTATATTAAAATGACCTGCGATACTGCTAGCGAGGAAAAACAGAAAGACTATCATTTTTTTGTAGAGCAGATTTTGCCCAATTCGTCAGCCTATGATGACCAACTGAATAAAAAGGCTTTAGAAAGCCCTTACCTGAGCCAATTGCAGGATGCAGGTTTTGATATTACGGTGCGTGGAATGAAGAAGGCTGTAGAGATTTTTCGTGAAGAGAATATTCCATTGGCTACGCAGGTACAAACCAAACAAACCGAGTATCAGGTTACTACAGGGGCCATGACTGTCAATATCAACGGAGAAGAAATGACGCTGCAAAAAGCAGGTGATTTTCTACTTTCGCCGGATAGAGCATTAAGAGAAGAGGCATGGACAAAGATTGCAGAGCGCCGCTATCAGGATCATGAGAAACTGGACCTTCTGTTTAATGAATTATTAGGCTTGCGTCATCAGATAGGAATTAATGCAGGCTTCTCCAATTTCCGTGATTATATGTTTGCAGCGATGGGTCGTTTTGATTACACGGCTCAGGACTGTTTCAATTTCCATGAGGCAGTTGCTGAAACGGTAGTGCCATTGGTAGACAAAATGGCTAAAGAAAGAAAAGATAAGCTGAAAGTAGATGAATTACGCCCGTGGGATTTGAAAGTAGATACTGATGGTAAGCCTGCTTTAAAACCTTTTGCCGGTGGAGAAGACCTGCTGGATAAAACGGTTCAGTGTTTTACAAGTATCGATGCCCGATTGGCTAATTATATTCGCATCATGCGAACGATGGGGCATTTTGATGTGGAATCTCGTGTAGGCAAAGCACCGGGTGGCTATAATTATCCATTGGAAGAAATCGGGGTGCCATTTATTTTTATGAATGCTACTTCAAACCTGAGAGACGTGGTTACGATGGTTCATGAAGGTGGTCATGCCATCCACTCTTTTGAAACCAGAGATTTACCAATCAATACTTTTCGTAGTACTCCATCAGAGGTAGCAGAATTAGCGTCTATGTCGATGGAGTTGATTTCAATGGAGCACTGGAATGCCTACTTTGATAATGAAGAAGACCTGAAACGCGCCAAAGTAGACCATCTGGAAGATATTCTGGAAGTATTGCCGTGGATTGCTACCATCGATAAATTTCAGCATTGGATTTATGAAAACCCTACACATAGCATTGAAGAACGTCAGGAAGCGTGGCTCAGGATTTTTGAGCTTTTCTCTGATTCGGTGACTAGCTGGAAAGGTTTTGAGCGTTTCAAAAAATATGTATGGCAACGCCAGTTGCACGTTTTTGAATTGCCATTTTATTATATCGAATATGGTATGGCACAGCTAGGCGCCATTAGTGTATGGAGAAACTATAAGAAGGATACTAAAGAGGGTTTAGCAGGATACCTGAATGCCCTGAAATTAGGCTATACTGCCCCAATAGGCAAAATTTACGAAGCAGCCAATATCAAATTTGATTTCTCTAAAGAATACATTGCCGAGTTAATGGCATTTGTGGAAGATGAGTTGGAGAAATTGAAGTAATGCCGCCACTCGGTCAAATGGCCCGATTGAGCAGTAGATTATAAATATAAATACCTAGTAGCAAAAAATCCCTGGTAAAGAGGCCATAAAAAGCCAATTTGCCAGGGATTTTTTTGTATATGGCTACCCTTCCCCCTACTACATTTAGTAGTTTTTTTGAGTCTTTTCTCTCTCTACTTTTGACTATTCAAATAGCACAAGGCTATTCCCTGCTATTTGATGACTAAATTCATGCTCAACAATCCCGGTAATTAAGACTGCGCTTTAGAAGCTAAAACATATTTCTAAATCATATTTAATCATGTAATGCTATGAAAAAAAACCTTTTACTTCTGTGCCTGACTTTAACAGTTTCACAGCTATTTGCTACTATTCGTCGGGTAAATAATAACCCCGGAGTAACGTTGGTTACGAACTTTGTTTTTGCAAATTTTACTAATGCACTTACAGCCGCAGCTGATGGTGATACTATTTATATAGAGCCATCTGATATTAATTATGGAAGCCTATTTATTAATAAACGCATTGTGCTTGTAGGACCGGGATATTTGCTGAATAAAAATCCTAATACTCCTTTTGATAAGCGTACAGCCAAGGCTAGTGGAATTACATTCAGCACTAATTCAAGTGGCTCAAAAGTATATGGGATGGAAATCAGAACCAATAACGGAAATTTTGCCAATATCTCATTTTCTACCAGCACCAGTGATTTGAGTATAGAGTATTGTATGTTTAATGAAATAGTAGGTAGTAGTGGTTTCTTTAATAATTCTGTGTTAGCTAATTGTTTTATCGTGGGTAATATTTCCAAAAATGGTGTATCAATGAATAATTCGTTGGTCAATAATAATATTATTTTAGGATCAGTTCAAACATCAGGTAATGATAATATCATCAAAAATAACATTATCTTCGGTGGGGCAGATTATATATCCATCTACTTTAACAATATTATTTATCAGAATGGTACACCGGAATTAGCATTTTCTTCAAATGTAAATGTCTATAATAATGTATGTGTAGGTTGTACAGGTACCCCGGCTAGTAATAATTTTTTCACAACAGCGGCTAATACTATCTTTGTTGTATCTGAACCTCGCACATTTGATGATTTAGAAGATGATAATTTTGTCCTTCATGCCAGTTCGCCTGCAAAAGCTAAAGGAGTGGGAGGTATTGACTGTGGTGTTTTTGCCGGAACAAAACCTTATGTATTGTCTGGTATACCACCTTTCCCGATGATTACAGCGTTTTCACAAGGAACCCCTTCAGGTGGTAATATACCTATTACAATCAGTATCAAACGCAACTAAACCAATGTTAAAATGAATCATAAAATTAGCCTTTGGGGGTTAATAGTGGGCATTTTAATCACAATCCATTCTTATGGTCAGAATATCAACAAGATTGAATTTTTTGTGGATACTGACCCGGGCATAGGTTTAGCTACAAATGTGCCGATTAGCCCAGCTTTACAAAAACAGATAAGTAATCTGACTTTCAATGTTCCCATGGGGAGTTTACCACCCGGAGTTCATAAATTATATATAAGAGCACGCTCGGATGATGGGAAGTGGAGTACGGTATTTGAAAAAACAATTGTAGGGGCTACAACTCCTCCGACTCCTGCTATTGTCAAAGCAGAGTATTATATTAATACTGACCCGGGTTTTGGATTGGGAGTAAATATTCCTGTTACAGCCGGACAAACAAGCTTACCAAATGTCAATTTCATAATTCCATTCGGTAGCCTGACAGGTGGTACTGATTATTTATATGTGAGAACTAAAGATGAAAGTGGTAAGTGGAGTGAGATTTTCATGAAGCAATTGGATAATCTTGCGAGTCCTCCAACACCAGCCATAGTTAAAGCCGAATATTTCATTAATACCGACCCGGGTTTTGGCTTAGGAATAAACATTCCTATAACAGCCGGACAAACAACATTGTCAAATGTCAACTTCACCATTCCATCTGGGAGCCTGTCAGGCGGGACAGATTATCTTTATGTGAGAACTAAAGATGAAAGTGGTAAGTGGAGCGAGGGTTTCATGAAGCAACTGGATAACTTTGCGAGTCCTCCGACACCAGCCATAGTTAAAGCTGAATATTTCATTAATACCGACCCGGGTTTTGGTTTAGGAATAAACATTCCTATCACTGCCGGACAAACAACACTGTCGAATGTCAACTTCACCATTCCCTCAGGCAGCCTGACAGGCGCAACAGATTATCTGTACCTGAGGACAAAAGATGAGAGTGGTAAATGGAGTGAAGTTTTTATGAAGCAATTGGATAATCTTGTGAATACTCCCTCCCCAGCCATAGTTAAAGCGGAATACTTTATTAATACTGACCCCGGCATTGGTTTGGGAATAAATATTCCTATTACAACCGGACAGACGACACTATCGAATGTGAATTTCACGATTCCTTCAGGTAGTCTGACAGGTGGTACTGATTATCTGTATGTGAGGACAAAAGATGAGAGTGGTAAATGGGGTGAAGTTCTTATGAAGCAACTGGACAATGTTGTGAATCCTCCCACACCTGCGATAGTAAAAGCAGAGTATTTTATTAATACTGACCCAGGCTTTGGTTTGGGAGTAAACATTCCTATTACAGCCGGACAAACGACTTTGACGAATGTAAATTTTAATATCCCTACAGCCAGCCTGACAGGCGCAACAGATTATCTGTATATCAGAACCAGGGATGAGAAAGGTAAATGGAGCGAGCCATTGATGAAGCAATTAGATAATGTTGTAACTCTTCCGACTCCTGCCATTGTGAAAGCAGAGTATTTTATTAATACCGATCCGGGTTTTGGCTTGGGGGTAAATATTCCTGTTACAGCGGGACAAACCACTCTTACTAATGTCACCTTCACGATTCCCTCAGGCAGCCTTACAGGTGGTACAGATTATCTATATATAAGAACTAAAGATGAGAGTGGTAAGTGGAGTGAGGTTTTGATGAAGCAATTGGATAATGTTGCGAATCTTCCGAGCCCTGCGATAGTAAAAGCAGAATATTTCATTAATACCGACCCTGGTTTTGGTTTGGGAGTAAATATTCCTGTTACAGCCGGACAAACGACACTGACGAATATCAACTTCACGATTCCATCAGGAAGTTTGACAGGTGGTACAGATTATTTATATGTGAGGACAAAAGATGAAATTGGTAAATGGAGTGAAGTTTTTATGAAGCAATTGGATAATATTGCTAATCCCCCAACTCCAGCCATTGTGAAGGCAGAGTTCTTCGTCAATACAGACCCCGGCTTTGGTTTAGGTACAAATATAGTAATCCCATCAGGACAGACAGATTTGTCTAATATTAGCTTCAATGTCCCCACAGCGAGCCTGACAAACCCGACAAACTATCTTTATATTCGGACGAAAGATGAAAAAGGAAAATGGAGTGAGCCACTAATGAAACAACTGGATAATTTATCAAGCTCAAATCAGGCAATCGTGAAGGCAGAATACTTTGTAGATACTGACCTGGGTTTTGGGTCTGGCATTAATATTCCTATCACAACAGGGCAAACGACATTGACAGGCGTTAATTTTAACCTCAATTATGGCAGTTTATCTAATGGAGAGCATTCGCTGTGGGTAAGAGCCAAAGATGAACAAGGTAAATGGAGTGTGGTAGCTATGAAACGGATTATAAAGGCGAGTCCTCATATTATGACGAATGCAGCGCCGAATCCTGTCTGCCTGGGAGCACCGATTGCCATCAATTTTACTACTAATAATGCAGGTTCATTTACCTATACTGCCTTTATATCTAATGCAAGCGGTTCTTTTGCTGAAAAAATTGCTTTAGGAAGTTTGACAGGCAGCAATAGTGTGAGTACGATTAATGGAATTATACCTTCTTTTATTGCTAAGGGAGAGTATTACAGGGTCAGAGTAGAATCGTCTAACGGAGTTGACGGGATTGAGTCAGATTACCTGATTGTGAATGCCTGCACTGCTGATTGTAACCAGGTACTTACTTTAGCAAGCCCAACTGATAATTATAATGGTCAGTACTTATTGAGAGAAAGCAATCAGCCTATCACAGCTACCAATATTATTTCAGGTGCATCAAATGTGATTTACAGGTCGGCTAAGTCAATTTTATTAACGCCGCAGAATGGCGCAGGATTTCTTGTTGATGGAGGTGCTGTTTTTAAAGCCGAGATAGGTGGTTGCCCGCAGTAGGGATAAATAAGAAAGCCGACTGTTAAATCGGCTTTCCTACAATTTATATACAAGGATTATTATACCGTTTGTTTTTCCAGATTGAATAAATCGTTCAGAACATCAATCAGGGTTTCGGCCTCGCCACGTTTGCAGGCAGCTTTCAATTGTAATACCGGCAGTTTAATTACCTTCTGCATCATGCTTGCCGTAATTCTCTCCATTTTCTCTGCTTCTTCTGCCGATAGTTCTTTTACGAAACGAGCCATTTCTTCTTTTCTAATTTGCTCCAATGCTCCTTTCAGTTTCTGAATAGTTGGCGAAACAATCATTTCCTGCGACCAGTTATTAAACTCACCCAAGGCATCAGCTATAATACTGCGTACCTGAGGTACTGCTTCCAGGCGACGTTCTAAGGCCTCATTGGCACGGCGTTGAATCTCATCTAAATCGTATAATACAATACCTGCCAATTCTTCAACATCCTGGCTGATGCTGCGGGGCACAGAAAGATCAATCAGGTATTTAACAGAAAGAGATTTCTTTTTGAGGGTATTCTTAGTAATAAAAGGCTCTTCTACACGTATAGATGAAATCACAATATCGGCGGCTAGTATCTGTTCATGCACCGATTGAAAATCAGAAACTTTGAAACCTAATTCCTGTGCCAATGCTTCAGCTTTTGGAGCCGTGCGATTAGTAATGGTAATATTCTGGTAATTTTTATCGGCCAGTGTCCTGCACACATCTTCACCAATTTCACCAGAGCCAATCACTAAAATCTTCGGGTTAGCCAACAAAGGTAAAAAACTTTCTAGTACCTCAACAGTTGCATAAGAAGTAGAAGCTGCGCCATCTCTGAAACCTGTTTCCTGTACTACTTTTTTATTGGTAAAGAAAATAGTATGCAATAAGCGATGTAAGAATGGCCCTGCCATTTGCATATCTGCGGCCCATTGATAGGCATGTTTTACCTGATTCGGGATTTGCAAATCGCCAACTACCTGTGACTGAAGACCGATGGCTACTTCAAACAAGTAATTTACTGCTTCGTTATGGTCATTGATAAAATCAAAATAGGGAAGAATTTCGTTCGAGTTAAGAACTTTTAAACTAGCTAATAAGCGAATGATTTCTTCGCTGATGTTGTTTTCCGAATAATAATAAATCTCAGTACGATTGCAAGTCGAAAGAACAAGCGTTTCTGAAACCTCAAAGGTTTCACGTATTTTGAGCATCAGATTCTTACATTCCTCTTCATTAAGTGCAATTTGCTCCCTTATATTCAAAGAAGCATTTTTATGAGAAATTGTAATTGCTTTAAAGTGTCCGTACATATCCGTCAGTAATTCCCTGCAAATTTACAGTCAGAAAACAATATGTTTATTATGAAATGTTATGATTTTAATCAGTTTTTGTAATTTAGAATAGTTCTAAACTTAAAGATGTGTTTCATAATTTTTCAACTAAGAAAAATACAAAAGTAGATTCAGTAAATAATTGTCGGTAATTAATAACAAAAAACCTGTTGAAACAATTCAATGATAAGGCCTGAATACCAAATAAAACCCTTTTAAGGGATATATAGTTACTATTTCAGCCTATGAGCCATTAAATTCAATGCGTCAGGAACAATGTAATAAACGAATAAAAAGAGATATATTTTGTTGGCAGCAATAAATATAAAATACGAAGAGACTGAGCTGTTGACTAATAAAAGCTAATTTTTATCTTTGCTATTGATATCCAAAGAAAACATGAAAAAATTAATCTTATTGTCTCTGATTGCCTTAAGTTCTTGCAAAAATACGACTGAGCTTAAAACAGGCATTTGGCGTGCTATTATTCCAACAAAGGGCGGAGACTTACCATTTGGTTTAGATATACAGAAAGAAGGCGACGGTTACGCAGTTCAGGTTTTGAATGGCGATGAAAAACTGCAAATGGACAAGTCGTTCATCAAAGATGATTCCTTGCATATTCCGATGGAGATTTTTGATGCAGAAATTGTAGCACATTTAGAGGGTGATAAAATGACGGGTTATTGGAAGAAAATGCGCTCTGATTTTACTTTTGTACAGGCAGATTTTAAAGCCGAATATGGAAAGTCATACCGCTTTGCTGAAACAGCAGAAGCACCAAGGGGGTCTTTGGCCTCTAAATACGAGGTTCTGTTCCTTTCAGCAGATAAACAGGATTCAACACAGTCAGTAGGGGTTTTTGAAACCAATGGCTCACATGTACAGGGTAGTTTCCTGACTACAACGGGTGATTATCGGTATCTTGCAGGAGATATTATTGGAGACAGCCTGAAACTTTCCTGCTTCGATGGTACTCATGTCTATCTGTTCAAAGCAAAAATTGAAGGTGATAAGCTTACAGGAGGTGGTTTTTGGTCAGCGCCGACAGGTTATGAATCATGGATGGCTACAAAAAATGAGAATGCAGAATTACCCGATGCCACAAAACTGACGTATCTGAAAGAAGGTTATAAAACGGTTGACTTTTCGTTTCCGAATACAGATAGTAAGAAAATATCATTGAATGATGACACCTACAAAGGCAAAGTACTAGTGATTCAGATTATGGGTTCCTGGTGCCCTAATTGTATGGATGAAAGCAGATTTCTGGCTCCCTGGTATAAGAAGAATAAAAGCCGGGGCGTAGAAATAATAGGCTTATCTTATGAAAAAAGCGCTGATACCTCTTTTGCTTTTCCGAAAATCAAGCACATGAAACAAAGATTCGGGATAGATTATGAAGTATTGCTGGCAGGAACCAACAATAAAGACGCAGCCTCTGAAACCTTACCGATGCTGAATAAGGTAATAGGTTTTCCGACTACCATTTTCATTGATAAAAAAGGACAGGTGAGAGAAATTCATACGGGATTCTCAGGACCCGGTACAGGGCATTATTATGATGAGTTTGTCAGTGACTTTAATCGTCTGATAGATAAATTATTAGCTGAAAAGTCGTAATGTTTAAGAGAATTATAAACATTTTACAGGATTAAGGCGTTTTGGGTATAATCAAGCAGATAAAATATGAGTATTGATACTACAGAAATAATACTGGTGAATGAATCAGATGAGGAGATAGGTAGCGGAGAAAAACTCCGGGTACATCAGCAAGGCTTATTACACAGGGCTTTCTCGGTTTTGATTTTTAATGATAACAATGAGCTACTGATACATCAGCGGGTATTTGATAAATATCATTCAGGAGGGCTCTGGACAAATACCTGTTGCGGCCACCCTAATGTTGATGAAGATATAAAAGTAGCTGCCGAACGACGTCTGGGAGAAGAAATGGGCTTTACCTGTGATTTGGATTTCCTGTATAAGTTTCATTACAGAACTACTTTTGAGAACCAGTTGACCGAGAATGAAATAGATCACGTTTTTACGGGTGTCTATAACGATTCTTTTAAGGTGAATCCGGCAGAGGTACTGGACTATAAATGGGTGACGATTGCAGATATTACGGAAGAAGTAGCGAATAACCCACAGAGTTATACTTTCTGGTTCAAAAAAATTCTGAGCAGCGAAACCTTTCAGGAGTTTGTAGCCGACAATCATGTTTTGTCATAAACCTGTTATAATATTGTTACGATGGAAAAACGAGTAATCGGCATAGGCGGAGTCTTTTTTAAATCTGAAGATACTGCAGCCTTAAGAGACTGGTATAATAAGCATTTGGGTATTGAATCGGAATCCTGGGGGGCTGTGTTTGAGTGGCGAAGAAAGGATAACCCTGATGATTTAACTTCTACCGCCTGGAGCCTCTTCAAAAAAGAAACCACCTATTTAGAGCCAAGCAAAAAGGACTTCATGGTTAATTATCAGGTTGAAAACCTGCATGAATTGATGGCGGCATTAAAAGAAGAAGGTGTAACAATTGTTGGTGAAATAGAAGAATCAGAATTTGGTAAGTTTAGCTGGATACTTGACCCGGAAGGTAATAAAATAGAACTCTGGGAGCCACCAAAAAATGCTTAAAAAAGATTTTTTATAAAGACTGGTTGTCTTAACCTGAATTAAGATTAATTCCGGCAGTTTCTTAAGACTTTCGGGAATTATTGTATTTTTGTGCTTTTAATACTAACTAAAAGCATGAAAAAGAACCTTTTCATTATTAGTCTTTTACTCATTACTTCGGCAGCTTTTGCTCAAAAGAAATCAAAAAAAGATTATCTTATTACCCTGAAAACTACTTATGGAACCATGCACATGGTTTTGTTTGATGATACCCCACTTCATAAAGCAAATTTTATTAAATTAGTAGAGAAGAAGTTTTTCGACAGTTTATTATTCCACCGTGTTATTGAAGGATTTATGATTCAGGGTGGAGACCCGGAATCAAAAAAAGCAAAACCGGGCGACAGGTTAGGTGGCGGTGGAAGCGAAATGACTCGTATTCCTTATGAGTTTAGATCTAAGCATGTTCACAAAAAAGGGGCATTAGCCGCAGCCCGTGATAATAATCCTGAGAAGAAGTCAAGTGCCTGCCAGTTTTATATTGTGCAAGGTAAAAAGCTGAGCGATGAAGAACTGACTATAGTAGCAAGTCGTAACAAAATGGACTATACCAACGATCAGCGCGCAGACTATATAGGAATAGGAGGTACGCCACGACTAGACAATAGCTACACAGTTTTTGGCGAGGTTATTGATAACCTGGAAGTAATAGATACCATAGCCAAACAACCAAGAGATGAGGCAGACCGCCCTTTGAAAGATGTAAAAATGGCTATGAAAGTAAAGAAAATGAAGAAAAAGAAAATAACGAAGTTGTATGGTTATAAATATCCATAAGGCTTATTATTAACCCTTCATTCATAAGGTTTAAACAGTGTCTTAAATTATATATAATAATTAGCTTTCCACTATAATCATCCTTAGGCGATAATACTTTAGTATGAAAAAGATTTTAATTACAGGTTCAAATGGTTTGTTAGGGCAAAAACTGGTAGAATTGCTTATTAACACTAAAACGCATGAAATAATAGCCACCGCAAGAGGCGAAAATCGCTTGCCCTTTAAAGGGGGCTATAGCTATATAGCGATGGATATTACAGATAAAGCACAGGTGCAAGCTGTAATTGACCAGACCCAACCTACTGTAATTATTAACACTGCTGCCATGACCAACGTGGATATGTGTGAAAGCGCTAAAGATGATTGCTGGAAACAGAATGTCAATGCTGTGGAATATCTTGTTGAAGCGGCTGAAAGAAACAATAGCTTTTTACTTCATGTGTCTACCGATTTTATTTTTGACGGTAAAAACGGCCCTTATAAAGAAGATGCCGAGGCAAATCCGATCAGCTTTTATGGCTGGAGCAAGTATGCCGCCGAAAAAATAGTTATCAATAGTAATATACGGTGGGCTATTGCCCGCACGGTTCTGGTATATGGCATTGCACATGATATGAGCCGGACGAATATTATCCTATGGGTAAAGAAATCGCTCGAAGACGGTAAAAATATAAAAGTGGTTACTGACCAATGGCGTACGCCTACACTGGCAGAGGATTTAGCTAAAGGCTGCGCCTTAATAGCAGAGCAGGAAGCCGAAGGTATTTTTAACATTTCAGGTAAAGATTTTCTGACACCTTATGAAATGGCTATTATGACAGCCGATTATTTTGGCCTGGATAAATCATTAATCTCAAGAGCAGACTCTACTACTTTTTCTCAACCAGCCAAACGCCCGGCACGAACTGGCTTCGATTTAACAAAGGCACGCAAAGTATTGGGCTATGAACCCGTGAGTTTTACAGAGGGAATTGGGATTCTGGCAGAACAGATAAGTGTGGATGCCTGATTATAGATAAAACTTTTTCCAGCGTATATACTCTTCTACTACATCGCTGACCATATAGCGGATAGGCTTGCCTGCCTTTATACTATTACGTATAAAGGTAGCGGAAATATCAAGGAGAGGTGACTCAACGAATTTTACTTTCGGGTGATTCTTGAACTGGTGTTCAGGTGTATTAGGCCTTGGATACACATATAGTTCATAGTACTCCAGAATCTTGTCATAGTTTTTCCAGTTCTCAAACTGCACCAGGTTATCTTCACCCATAATCAGTTTGAATTCGTGTGTAGGGTGGCGTTCAGACAATTTTGCCAGCGTATCTATTGTATAACTGGGCTTGGGCATTGAAAACTCTATATCACTTGCCTTTAGCCGATAGTTATCAGATATAGCTTTTTCTACCATAGTAAGGCGGTCAAACTCATGTAAAAGACCTTTGTTTTTCTTGAAAGGATTCTGCGGCGACACAATAAACCACACCTGCTCCAGATCGGTAGTATATGCCATTGTATTGGCAATAATCAGATGCCCTACATGTATAGGGTTAAACGAGCCAAAAAACAAACCGATTTTCATGAATCTCTTCTAAATTTTGTTCAAAGCACAAATATACAAGGAAATAAAAAACGGCAGCCATTCTGACTAAAGAACGACTGCCGTTTGATGCAATATATAGGAAGATTTATACCGTCACCCACGCCTGTTTGCGGTGGCTTTCAATGATTCTTTCGCAAATCAATAATTCACGCAGACCATCTGCAAAAGTAGGGTACGTCGGGTTTTCAGGCTGTTTGCCTTCTGCTACTGCTGCATATACCTCTTTGAACAATTGTTTTGAAGTATCGGGGAAACCCTCATTATGACCACCCGGAAAACTGATTAAGCTTTGTGCTTCACGATAGAACAGAGAAGGGTCTTTCATTAAAACCTGATTAGCTCCATCTCGTTTACCAATCCACATTTCGTTTGGTTTTTCTGAACACCATTCGAAATTCGCTTTAGAACCGGAAATCTCGATATTCAGACGGTTTTTACGACCTGCTGAAACCTGGCTGACAGTTACACTGCCTTTATTACCATTATCAAATCTTAATAATACATTGGCATGGTCTTCGGTGTTAATCGGAACCTCCTGATAATCAGAAGCCGATAACATTTTGCCCGAATAGGTTTCAATGGCTTTCAAAGGTTTCAAACGTGTTTTGTGCACCGTTGAGAAATCGGCCATTACCTCTGTGATTTTCAAACCTGTAATATATTCTGTTACGTCCAATAAGTGCGATCCAATATCGGCAATTGCTCTTGAATCACCAGATTTATCCGGCTCTAAGCGCCAGTTGTAATCGGTTTGATAGAAAAGCCAGTCTTGTAAATATGACCCTAAAATTGAATAGATTTCGCCTAAATCTCCTTTTTCACGCATGGTTTTCATCTGGCGCACCAAAGGATAATATCGCAGGTTAAAATGAACAGCATTTACCAGGCCTGTTTCAGCGGCTATTTTTACCAGTTCTTCTGCTTCCTCAATTTTAGTAGCCAGAGGTTTTTCGCAAACTACGTGTTTGCCTGCCAATAAAGCTGCTTTTGATTGAGAATAATGCAAAAAGTTAGGTGTACAGATGTGTATACACTCAATGTCTTCCTGCTTTAATAAATCATCAAAGATATAAGCTCTTTCGATACCCAGGCTGGCGGCTTTTTCAGTAGCCAGATCAATGTTGAATTCGCAAAGTGCGGCCACTTCAACATTTGGTAAGCGGCGAAGGGCTTCAATATGCGCTGGCCCGATAAAACCCGTTCCGACAACGGCAACTTTAATTTTTTTCATAGTTGAATAAAATCCCTATCCCCTGAAGGGGATTTGTTTAGTTAAAATGAGAACCCCCTTCAGGGTGGGGGATATTTAGTTAAAACTACTTATAGCGTATTTTTCAGTATTACAATAAATAAGACTGTACAAATAAAACCCTTCTTTTGAAGTGCCATAGCGCCTCAGAATCTGCAAAATTGGTGATTTTGCCTTGGTTCTTAGCAAACTGGCAATCTCTTTGGTTGCGGCAATAGCCCTTACTTCCTGCTGCATGCTATTGACATCTATCTGGTATTTCATAAAAAGCGTACGAAACAAAGAGCCGTCAATTAATGGCTCGTCTGTCAATCCTGAAAGGTTTTCGTTTGGGATATATGTTTCTTCGAGCATCATCGGAAACTCTTCTACCGATCGCAGACGCTTCAAAAATACAAAATCTATGTGAAACTCCTGATGAAGTAAATGTTTAAATATAGGCTCAGTAATGGTATGCAACACTGGCCCTTCAAGAATAGTGGTAGTACCATGCCGATCGCTTGCGCTTACTACTTCTGTCCAGCCTTTCAGTGAAAGTAACCCTAAAGACTTACGAATAGCCGATACAATACTCCCTTTGCCATGTTGTCGGGTAATATAGCCCTCTTTTACCAGTTCGTTTAATGCCTGTCTGACTGTCATTCGTGTAGCGTTGAACTCAACACAAAGATCGTTCTCAGAAGGGAGTAAACCACCCTCTATATATTGCCCTGAAGTAATTTTCTCTTTTAAATGAGCCTGGATTTGCCGATAAAGCGGTATCTTCATAATATTACTCTTGAGCCAGAGAGTATCGGGTGTAAAAGATGCAAAAATAACAGGCTTTTGAATATTAGCACTATTTTTTTTCATGCCTCTATTTATCAAAAAAGGCACTCAGGATTCCCGAATGCCTTTCCAAGACGAAAATACTTTAACCTATGATGAATACCCCGACAGGCGGGGAACTCAAATTCTTTATCTTCTTAAGAAGATTTGTAAGTAATATATTTATAAATTACTATTTCTTATCTATGAATACCCTACAAAAAAAGGTAAAAAACGTTGTATAGGCAAATATTTATATGGTTTTTTTTGTGAAGGATAATTTTGCATCATTAATTGGTCAAAAAAGTATTAGAAAATTATAAAATTTCATATTCAAAACTCTGATTTATGTCTGAGTATACACTAGCAGCAAGGCATAAAAATTGTGTTTTTTCAGATTTTATATTTAATTATATGGAAATATTCAAAAAAACAGGGTTTTTTTTCTGAAAACTTCAAAAAAAACTATCTTTGCTACACTTTCCTAAAACTCAATGTCCTATGCTTTATTATCTGTTTACTTACCTTGATAAAACCTTTAATTTCCCCGGCGCAGGTGTGTTCCAATACATCACATTCCGTGCAATGGGAGCCATTGTTCTCTCACTTTTGATTGCAGCCATTTATGGTAGCAAATTAATTAATTATCTACGAAGACTGCAGATTGGTGAGACCATCCGTGACTTGGGTCTGGAAGGGCAGATGCAAAAAAAAGGCACCCCAACCATGGGCGGATTTATTATACTGGCTTCACTGCTGATTCCGGTATTGTTATTTGCCCGATTAGATAATGTATACATTGTATTGCTCATTATTGCTACTCTCTGGACCTGTGGTATTGGTTTCGCCGACGATTATATAAAGGTTTTTAAAAAAGACAAAGAGGGCCT
>CALRLN020000056.1:0-16408 GCA_943368675.1 Chitinophaga pinensis
GAAAAGGTAAAAACAGTCTTCAATTTTCCAGAGTATTACTATTTAAATGTAAAGATTCTTGCTGGGGCTTCAAAAATATACTTTCAATTGTCAATTGATAGGAATAATGCCTTTGAAAATATTACCCAGCATTGGGTGAGTGATGGCACCACCGCCGGAACGGTCAATATTAATACCCTAAACTCCAATTTTTCTACAGGCTCTATTAATAATCAATTGGCAGTGGTTGGTGATAACTATTATTTTATTGCGTATGATGCCACCAATGGTTTTGAGTTGTGGAAGTCGAATGGCACTTCTGTGGGTACATTGATGGTAAAAAATATCAATAAAGCTATCGCTTCTTCTGCTCCTTTACAGTTTACGGCTTTAGGTAATGATATCTTCTTTTCTGCAGATGATATAAAATATGGTCGTGAAATCTGGAAAACAGACGGGACAGCGGCAAATACTCAGTTGTTGATGGATTGGAATGCTCATACGCTTTCTGATATAAATTATTCGGCTAAAATTTCCGGAATGATTGCATACAATGATATAATTATTGCGCAAATTACTAATCAGCTTGTGAAATTCAGCTCAACTATGCCCCCCACACCTTATTTTTCAACGAGTTCTTTAACTCATAAAAATCCTGAGTTTATCAGGTATGCTAATAAAATTTATTATAAGGGTTGGGATCCGGCTAATGGAGGATATGATCTTTTTGTAACGGATGGGAACACGGCCAGCAGAGTAAAAGATTTCACGACTAGCTTTGTAGGTGGAGAACCAGGTAATTTTATAATCTGGGGTGGTTTATTATATTTTACAACAGACAATAATTCCAAAATATGGAAAAGTGATGGGACAGAAGCAGGTACAATTTTAGTGAAAACTTTTTTAGATGGCGTAGTTCTGTCAAAATTTTATGAGGTCAATGGTCTTTTACTGTTTATAGGTTACACCTCGAACTACGGAGATGAACTATGGAAAACGGATGGGACAGAAGTGGGTACTACGTTAGTGAAAGATATTAACCCCCATGGATGGTCTCTTATTAAAAACATTGTGGTTTATAATGGCTATCTTTATTTTATCGCTAATAATGGAAGCACTTATAATTTATACAAATCTGACGGCTCAAGTGCCAATACTCAGGTATTTGGTAATATTGTCAGTTCCACTACACCTGTGGTATTTAAGGATAAATTGTTATTTATCGCCTATGATACTCCAAGTTCTGCTTATTGGCTATGGTCAACAGATGGAAATTCAGCCCATGTTAAAATACAGAAGTTGGCAGAGACCATACAAAATTCCGATGCTATCGTCATAAAGAATATTAATAACAATTTGTTGGTTTTTGATATACTTCCTACTACTGCCAGGCATGAATTATGGGCTTCTGATGGTACTACTGCAGGTACACAACTGGCAAAAGTTATCAGCCAGAATGCACTCAATAATTCATACATGAATATAACTGAGTATGTATATAACAACAATAAACTCTATTTTGCGGCCGATGATGGTATACACGGGAAAGAACTGTGGATATGGGATTTTGAATGCCCTGAATTTATGATTATTACTAGTGCAGTAAGTCAGGATTCGGTCTTTAAAGTAGATAAGTCTATTGTAGGCAGCAATAAAATCAATGCAGGTGTAAAAGCTAGCTATGGCGCTAACAAATACATTGCCCTTAATCCTGGCTTTGAAACGAAGGCAAATACTGTATTTACGGCAGCTATGAATGGTTGTATTAACGTTAATGCTGTATCTAATGGTACCACCTATGGTCCGATTTTTCAGCATTATCCTAGCAAAGAATCCTTTAAGCCTACTATCATCCAGTTTTTGACGGACCCTGTTAATATTGAGCTGTTGACAGTTTATGAATCAGAGAAGAAAAATCATAACGAACAGAATATAGCCTGGATTATTGATGAATCTCCAGAAAGATATATTTTGAAAATGCAAGTGGGTGAGCAAAAATGGACAGGGTATCTTCCAAAATAAAGCTAAAAACGTCTAGTAACAAAAAAGCCTCGCTTTCAAAACGAGGCTCCAATTTATTCTATAATACCACTGATAGTATCTATAATTCCACTAATTCCTTTGCGGCTGCCAGTTTTTTTTTTTTCTGCGCTCCTCACGTCTTAATAAGATTCTTTGCTTGAAACTCATCCAACGTTCATATAAAGGCAACTCTTTTAGGAAATCCCAGTTTTCGTCTTTCTTTTCGCCTTCTTCTTTTTTCTTTGCCTCAACAGGGTCAAACAACATGCCTGTACATAAGCAGTGCTTACGGTTGGTGCGTGTCAGAATATCATAGTTTACACAACTCGAACAGCCTTTCCAGAATGCATCATCGGCAGGTAACTCACTGAACGTAGTCGGTTCATAACCTAAATCAGAGTTAATCTTCATTACCGCCAGGCTCGTAGTAAGGCCTATGATTTTAGCATCGGGATATTTTTTACGCGATAGCTCAAAAGCTTTTTGTTTAATACGGGTGGCAATACCACTCTTGCGGTAGTCCGGGCTTACAATCAAACCTGAGTTTGCTACAAATTTCCCGTGCTCCCAGGTTTCAACGTAACAAAAACCTACCCACTTGCCTGTTTTAGTCAGAGCAATGATAGCCTTACCTTCACGCATCTTCTCACGTAAATAATCCGGAGAACGTTTAGCAATCCCTGTACCACGGGCTTTAGCACTCTCGGCCATCTCGTCACAAATCGTTTCGGCTAGGCTGTAGTGGCTTTCGTTAGCTATCTCTACAATATATTGGTCGTCGGAAATTATTTCTGTGTTATTCATCGTCATTTATTGGGCTTTCCACAAACGGAGACGCTGTATCCTAAAATTGTTAAAATGAAAAAAGAGAAAATTGAATGAGGGGGGTGTATTGCCGCGTAGGCAAAACGGCTACAGTCTGATCCTTTCGGACCTGACAAATCGAACGGGCGTTATGGGAAGACGAATATTCATGTTTCTTAGACAAGTACAAAGATGTTAGGTTTAAAACTTATATCCAAAATATAAACCCATTTTTTTTACTTGCCAATCAATAACGATACACTTCGTGATTTAGTTCGTGCATTGAAAAAAATCTGATAACTTTGGAAAAAAATTAATATCCTTTGAATACGCGATTAGCTACCTTTTTGTCCGGCGCATTACACCCGCTATTAATGCCAACCCTGTTGTTTCTGATTCTCTTTTTTCTGGCTCCGGCGTCTTTAGCGGTTGAGGGTATAGATACGACTTTCAGATGGATTGTAATAGGCTTTATATTTATCTATACTTTTGCTATACCTGCCTATCTGGTATACCTGCTTAAACGCTGGGGTATTATCAGCAGTCTTAAAATGGAAAATCTAAAGGAACGCCGGATTCCGTATCTGATGACAGCCATCATTTATGCTGTTCTTGGCTATTTTTTATACAACAAAAATTCAAGTCTTTATGCATGTGCCTATATACTCTGGAGCATTGCACTCGTGATTCTGTGTATAGCTATTGTCAGTTTCTGGTGGCAGATCAGCGCACACGCTGCCGGTATAGGTGGGGTAGTAGGGGCATTGGCTGGTATTATGGTGAAGTTTGGTGAAGGAACCCTTTTTATCCCTCTTCTATGTTCGATGGTTATAGCCGGGTATCTCATAGGCGCCCGCTTGCAACTCAATGCGCATACACCCAGACAAGTATGGGCGGGGCTTTCGTTAGGTGTTATTTTAAGTCTCCTATCAGTTTCTTATTTTTTTTAGAATCATATTCTGCTCATTATCAAGTGTTTACATAAGATTTTTGAAAATCTTATGTAATTCGTGCAACATTCTGTTTTTAAAGGCGTCTTTTGTTTGAAACCATAAAACAGCGTACCCCTCTGACAAATACAGTATTCATTAACAAGCATGCCGACCTGGTCGAGCAATGTAAACGTGGCGAAAGTAAAGCGCAGTACGAGTTGTACAAGCATTACTCAAAGGCTATGTTCAACGTCTGTATGCGGATACTGAACCATGTAGGTGAGGCAGAGGATGTTTTGCAGGACTCGTTTATAGATGCGTTTGCCAAAATAGGAGATTTCCGTCAGCAGGCTACTTTTGGGGTTTGGTTGAAACAGATTGTGGTCAATAAGGCTATTAATCACCTGAGGTCAAGGAAGGTAGAACTGGTGAGCATTGATGCAAATAATTTTGGTAGTGACGAAAATGATATTGCAGACTATGCAGAGTCAGACTCGTATAATGAAGACAATAAGAAGTTAGAAGTAGAACGCATAAGAAAGGCAATGGAACAATTGCCAGAGGGTTTCAGGGTTGTATTGTCGTTGTATTTATTTGAAGGGTATGACCACGAGGAGATAGGAAACATATTAGGTATAAGTGAGACAACCTCCCGGACACAGTATATGCGGGCCAAAAAAAGGTTATTGGAAATAATAAGCAGACAAATGTTTTAACCAGACTAAAATTAATTCAATTAAAAAATCCCTGCAAAGGGTGAGTGATATGAAAGACCGTTTAGAAAGATTCGTGAGAGATAACCGTGAAGATTTTGATAGCTATGAGCCATCAAAAGCCTTGTGGAAGAAGATTGAGGCAGAGGTTGCTAAACAACAACCTGCAGGCAAACGCCTGAACGGAAAAGTAGTAAGATTCGGAGGTACCAGATGGGGAATAGCCATTGCAGCAGGTATAGCTATATTATTGACCGTGGGTTATGGCGTAATAACCTATATACAGTTGCCCGATAGCATGACTAGCATGCCGCCTGTGCCTCCTGCTTATAAAAGCACCTATGGCAAAGAATTAATACAGTTTACCTCTCTGGTAGAGCAGAAGAGAGAAGAATTGAAAGCCCTGGAAAGTGCAGACCCTCAGCTCTACCACCAGTTTGATGCCGAATTGCAGGCATTAGACAAAAGTTATCAGAGCCTTAAAAATGACTTACCGCAAAATCCGAATCCGGAAGATTTGCTGAAGGCAATGGTACAAAATTTAAGTATGCAGATCGATCTGTTAAACCAACAGTTACAAATAATTCAAAAAATTAAAGAAGTTAAAAATGGAAAAATTAAAACGATGGTGTAGCCTTTCCACCAAAAAGAGAGGAGTTTTCTGGATGTTGTTCCTGCTGACTGCTACACAAACTTTTGCCAAACCTGACGATAAAGAATGGATTGAGAAAAAGAAAAATGTAAACTTGTCTTTTACGGTTTCTTCATCAGATAAAATATCTTTAAATAATCAATTTGGTGATATTAAAGTCAATTTCTGGGATAAAAAAGAAGTACGGGTAGAGGTACTTATCGTTGCCAATGCCTCGTCTGAAGACAGAGCCGCTGATTTTATCAACTCGGTTGATGTAGCAGGCAAAAAAGACGACGGACAAGTAAGTATAAAGACCTATATTGAGCGCTCAGATAACAGAAACTGGAGCAATAAAGGAGAGAAACACTCATTGAAGATTGATTATATGGTTTATATGCCGAAATCAAATCCGCTCCAGGTGAAAAATTCTTTTGGTAATACCTACCTGCCAAGCTTTAGTACACCTCTGAAAGTTGATCAAAGCTATGGAAAGCTCGTAACTGAGGATATTTCAAATGCTGAATCAGAGATTAAAATCGCCTTTTGTCAGGGTTCTTATATCAAATCGATGACCGGCGGTAGATTAAAAGCGTCGTATTCGGGTATTAAGATGGAAAAAGCAGATGATTTTGACTTCGACAATAGCTTTGGTGATATTGACATCAAAGAAGTTGGAAGAATAGATGCTAAAATCAGCTATTCAAGCGGCTCAATTGGGCTGCTGAAAGAATCAGGTGTTCTTAAACTGGATTTCTCCGGTGACTTCAGGCTTGGCAGCATTGGCAGGAATGTAAAGGAACTGGACATCAAGGCTAATTATTCGCCTGTTGCACTGACACTGGACGATAACATCACCTATGAGTTTGATGTAAAAGCACATTATGGTGACTTTGATTATCCGAAAGACCGGGGAATATCATTTACCAGAAATACCGAAACCGAGAAGAAAGAAAGTTATTCTTTTAACCCTACCAAATATTATGAAGGTAAGGTCGGTAAAGGCTCTTCTACTTGCAGAATTACTGTAAATGGTAATTTTAGTAGTGTTAAGTTAAAATAAATTAAGTGTTTTGAATGCAGACAGGATAGGCTCTCAGAGCTTATCCTGTTTTTTTGTGTCTGGCGTTTTAGATTAAAAACCTTCTCACTAAATAAGACATAATAGCTAAATATAAATTTAGGAAGATATAATAACATTTATCAGTGATTTTGTGTTATATACATGCCTGAGACAATAGCTACCCCAATTGCATAGAATTACTGATTCGTTTGGATTAGTAAACATCGTACAACAAATACCACAATGGAGAAAGTAGCATCAATTAAAGAATCAGTAACTACCAACAAAGGTAAGCGTACCGTAATAGAGTCAGTATTTACGCCGGGCGCAAGTATACCTCCGCATTATCATCGGAAATTTGATAAAACTTTTGAGGTATTAGAGGGAGAAATCAGAATCCGGAACGGAAGCGAGGAAATAGTACTGAAAGCTGGTGAATCTGCTACTATTAAGAAAGACATGGTGCATAATTATCAGGTTGGCAATTCAAAAGTTGTAGTGAAAACTACACTGGAACCGGGGAGTCTTTGTTTTGAAAATGCCATTAAAGTTATACGGGGCATTCATGAGAAAGGCACAGAGGAGCGGATAGGTACTGCTGAAAACAACAATATTGTTTTTATGGCTATTATCTCTAAGCTGACAGATTCTAATTTTATGGGAGAGGCAGGTGCAATGCTTGAAACTTTCATGCTAAGCGAAGAGGGCAGCCAGGTAATGTATATACAAAATGAATTATTGGAGAAGTACTGCGAATTATAAGTACGAACAATAAAACTATTGAAAACAGGATATTGATTTGTTCTGTTTTTTTCTTTTTGTAGAAGCCCCGTATTCTGATAGACAATGATGCCAGAACAATGGATATGATTGCCCGGGTTTTCCCGAACACCTACCACAAAGTTCTGGCAAGAATGTTCAAATTTTAATTAACGATTTGCCACCAGATTAGCTGGTTTATCCAGTGACTTTTTGAGTACATATTGGGCTACGACAGGGAAGTGGTCTGAAATAGTGATGCCCTTCATAGTCTGGCAGGACTGCACTTTCCAGTCGGAGCTAAAAAACTGCTGGTCAATCCGCACCCAATAAGGGCGGCGGTTCAATGTAAAGCCTAAGCCTTGTCCTGCTTCTTCAAAAGCATTCTTAAAACTTAAACTCAATTTACCATAAACATATCCAAAAGGAATTTCATTAAAATCACCACAGATAATAACCGGATATTTACTGCCTGATACATAAGACTCTATCTCTTTTATTTGCTCATCCCGAGCCTCAAAGCCTTCTTTCAGGCGTAGGAAAGTATCTGAAATCTCCCAGAAAAACTGTTTGATATTACCTTGTTTCAAAGCATCAGTTACCTGATTAATACGCACGCCCATTGACCACAAGTGGGCATTTACTACCCTTACGGTATCTTGTTGGTAAGCAATATCGGCACAGATATAGCCATTGATATTAGGTTGCCCTTTTCTATCCCAGATTTTACTATATTCTTTCACAATAGGGTATTGAGAAAACAACGCTAAGCCTATGTGTCTGTTCTGGTCAAATGCAGTCAGCTTCACTAATTTGTCGTTGTATTGCGCTTCAATATTTTCATTATAAGTATACTCCTGAAAACAGGCTATATCGGCCTTAAGCGAAGCCCAGTTAACACCCTCATTATTTTGTTCTCCAAAACTTTCGCTGTTAAAACTTAAGACCTTTAAAGAGGACTCATTGCTGAGTTCCATTTTGCCATTCCCTATCCCGACAAATCGTTTAATAATCGGGAAGGTCATTAATACCCATATTAAACCGGCTGAAGCTATTAATTTCTGTTTTTTATAGAATAGATACCCAATAGCTATTAAACCCATCAGGATAGCCACAGGTAGGCTCATCATGATAAAGCCTGTCAGCCAGTGGTCAAAAATCGGGTAATAACAGAAGGCCATAGTAATGAATAAATACAGCAAGGCCATATAAGAGCGTGGAAATTTCCTGAAGGCTCTGACCGTTATTTTCAACCCCTCCATTGCTATTTCACCAAAAATATGGAAGATAGCCAACACAAATATTTTAAAACCATTTAATGCAACCATACACTTATCCGATTTATGGGTTTTGATTAATTTAAAGGCAGAAGACCAACATCAATTACTTCACTTCAAATCCGCCTTTACCAATTCTGAATCCTTCACAGTAAATTTCAATCTCGTATTTTCCCGGGCTGTAAGGTGTATCCTGTCCATAAATTATATCTACTTTCTGGTCATTGTTTTCAAACAAGACCCCCTGTTTTATACTATAGCCTATTTCGTTCCCCTCAAACTCCAATACACCGCTATTCACATTATCACTTATCAAACCACCATTGGCATCAAGAATCCTCACATAGATATCTTTTCTGTTTTTTACCGCAATAGAATTAGAAGGCATGATAAAGGATATTCTAAGACGGTGAATCCGTGAAGATTTGAAAGCCGTCCCCTCACGTGCTTTGCCATTAGCAGACAGCGCTGCTACCTGCACATTGATCGCTTTCATAGAAGAAGCTAAAGTTACCTGGCGTTGCAGATTATAGTTTTCGGCAGAATATTCAGCTACGGTCTGAAATAAGGTTTCTTTATCATTTTTCAGGCTTGAGTTTTCAGTCAATACCTCTTGTTTTTCTTGTTCGAGTAATTCAGTGCGGGCTTTAAGCTCTGTATTCTCCTCTTTCAGGTTGGCAAATTCTTTGTCTTTAAGCGTTAAAAAATTTTCGTAATCTTTTATTTTGGTGCTATACTTCTGAAGCGAAAAATTGAGGTCTGACTTAAGTAACTTTTTGTCGTTTTCCAGTTGCGCCTTAATTCTTTTCAATTCGACAATATTGCCACCCATTTTATTGATTTTGGCTATTTTTTCATCTAATACTCTTGAAATAGAATCTAATTTTATCTGGGTAGAAGAAAGCTGCTCAACCTTTTCGGTCAATGATTTCTGAAGCTCAAAAGTATCATTTCGGGCACCCATAAATAGATACCCAAGCAATGCTAAGATTCCTATCATTACACCAAAGGAGACTTTGAATATACCCTGATTACTGCCTGATGCCATTTTTGTATCACTTATTTCCATAGTTGCAAACATACACTGCCCAACTTAAGCAGGCGTTAAATTGACTTTAAATTTACCTTAAAATATCAATCGGGAGCTTCGCAGACAGTAGAGGTTAAATAAATGTGCCAGCAGGGATTTTATTGAAAATCCTGCATTTTGTGTAAGAATAACAGCATTATTTTGCGAAAATAAGGGTAAAAGTAGTTCCTTTGGTAGAGGAGTCAACATTTATTTCCCCTTTATGCAAACGTATTATCTGAGATACAATAGCCAGGCCAACCCCATGCCCCTGAACAGCCTGCGCAGAAGCATTGCTTCGATAGAAGGGTTGGAAGATGTAAGGAATATCACTTTTCGGAATAACAGGACCTTTGTTAAAAAAGGAAATAGCTATTTCAGTTGAGGATGAATTAAAATTCACAACGGCAGTGTTATCATCAGCAAACTTACAGGCATTGTCCATTAAATTCATGAAGACTACTTTCATGGCTGCTTCATTTCCCTGAATAATTAATGCCTCTTCATCCTCAGGGAAATCAGTAAAATGCAGTTGAATCTGATATTCTTCGTGCCATTTCTGTAATTGTGTCTTGGCCTCCCAAAGAATCTCATCTAACCGGATAGGCACGTACTTTACGTTTTCGGCATTGGCAACCACTGTAGCCAGATTGAGCAAGGTATTAGTAAGCTGGGTGAGTGTACGGGTATCTTCCTGTAATGATTTGAGGCTTTTCTCGTAGGCTTCGGGAGAACGCTTCTGCAAGAGTGCCACTTCAATCTGTGAATAGATTTTGGTTAAGGGATTTTTTAATTCGTGAGAAACATTGGCGATAAACATCTTCTGGGTAACAAGTGCTTCTTCAATACGGTCTAGCAGTTGATTAAATGTTGCCACTAAAACGCCGATCTCATCGTCAGGGTTGGGATACTCGACACGCTTTTTTATATTACGAGGGAAAATCTGGTTTACCTGCCTGATTATACCTGATACCGGTGCAAGAGCCCTGCCGGCAAAAATCCAACCTGAAATGCCTAATAGCAGAATCCCTACTGCTACCATTACAATCAGAATTTTCTTCAGGTCTTGCAAGGCATCTTTGCCAGTCTGGTCAATAGCACTTACAATAACCCAATTGCCCTTGCCTTCGTTAGTGAGATGAATACCCAAAACCTGATAACCGTTGAATTTTGTATAGGTAGTCAGCTTATTACTCACAATCAACGGAAGTAATTTCTGATGGAAACTGGTGTCAGAAGGATGTGTGAAGAAGATAAACTGTTCTAATGATTCATTATATACCGAGATACTCTCGTTTGTCAGCAGTTCTCTATCAGATACATTAACTAATTTCAGCACTGTAGTATCAGCGGCCTGAATATCAAATAATAGTGTGGTTGTGGTAATGGCGCGGTCTTGCAGGCGTTTGTAGAAACGCTTTTCGAGGTATAATTTACTAAAAAAATAAACCCCGAACGAAAAAAACAGAAGAACGGCACTTACCAGTATTACAAACTGGTAACTTAGCCGGGAGCGGATATTTACCATCAGGAAATCACTTTGAGAACATAGCCCATACCTATCTGTGTATGAAGCAATTTAGGCTCAAAATCTTTATCTATTTTTTTTCGTAAAAAATTGACGTATACTTCTATTACATTGGTACCTGTGTCAAACGTTACATCCCATATTTTTTCGGCTAATTCAGCCTTTGATATAACTCTGCCCTGATTCCGGATAAAATATTCCAGCAGTCCAAATTCTTTGGCTGTGAGAGTAATTTCCTGGCCGCCACGATTTACGGATTTTGTATCCAGATCCATTTCCAGATCAGCTACTTTGAGGGTGTTGGCAGTATGAATAATACCAATATTTCTGCGGGTCAGGGCTCTGACCCTTGCCATTAATTCTTTGAACTCAAACGGCTTTGCAAGATAATCGTCGGCACCTGCATCCAGACCTTCAATTTTATCATCAGTAGTGCCCAGGGCTGTCAGGAGTAGGATAGGGGAAGATACGCCTACCTCACGGAGTTTACGGCAGAGGTCCAGGCCATTCATGCCGGGCAAAATAATATCGGAGATAATCAAGGCATAAGCCTGACGGGTTGCTAACTGAAAACCCATTGCTCCGTCATAAGCTATATCAACTTCCCATTGCTGCTCTTCAAGCCCTTGTCTGATTAGTTGTATTGTTCTGACTTCGTCTTCAATTACTAAGATTTTCATGGCATAAGTAGCTTTGGAATTTATCAAAATTAGGAAATTAAATGGAAAACGCAGCCAGATTCGGAAACATAGCTGCGTTTTATAAGAATTCTGAGACAAAAAAGAGGAAAAATCAGTTTCAGCGTTTCATTTTATAAACCTCAGTAATAGCTAAAAGAAAACAGCCCAGTCCAAAATCTTCAAAGTCCGGGACTTTGTCATAAGTAACGGGCTGACCATCTTTCGGCTCTTTGCCTGTACCCTGCACGAAACCTAAAAAACCGTTGGGATGAATACAGTTGTTCATCATAGCATACACAGCTTTTGCCATAGGAGGGTAAAATCTTTTCTTGTCCAATATGCCCTTATTAATACCCCATGCCATGCCATATACAAACAAAGAAGTACCTGTCAGCTCTTTGCCGCCAAAATCGGTCGGGTCAGTCAGGCTTACATTCCAGAACCCATCGGTTCTTTGTAGCGGTATTAAGGCATTCATCATTTCAAGATAAGTTTTTTCGTATTCTTCCCGATGTGGAGCATCCTTTGGCAGAATATCCAGTACCCTTACCAGAGCAGCAAGGGCCCAGCCATTACCACGGGACCAATAGCAACTTTTACCCGCAGGTGTTACATAGGGAGGGTCAAAGTCTTTATCTCTCCACCATAATCCTTCTGCCTGATTAAACAGACCCTTATCACCATGCAGGGTTTTGGTGTGCATGTACATTTCGTACATTTTTTCGAAGTAACGGTTATCTTCATAAATAACACCCAATTGTGCAAATACCGGCATAGCCATCTGTAAGGCATCTACCCACGACCAATCATCTTTTTTAGGACTATTAATGAGACTGTCAATCGATGCCTTAATATCACGGATACGCTCAGGTTTAGGGTCAATCAGGTATAAATCTATATAAGTTTGTCCACAACACTGGTCGTCAGCATTACGGGTACTGATGCCATTTCGTAAGCCCCATTTATGGGCTTCGCCCCAGGCTACTGCATAATCATAATAGCGTTTTTGCTGATCGATTCTATAGAGAGCCATAAGGCCTTCATAATAGACAGCCCTTGTCCATATATTACTTGGCCTTGTGCGGTCGGGTCTTTCAATAGGTTTGCTTACATCCGGCCATTTAAGCATAAAATATTCATTTGCCAGAGTCATGGCTTTCATAAGGTCTTGATTTCGTGGTAGGCTTTGGGCAAAAGCTGTGCTAAAGCCTGATAAGATTAATAGGGTTAAAATAAAGGTATGTTTTCTCATAAGTACTACATTAATCATGGTTGCAATGGCATAAATATAGACGCTCACACAACAGAAATGGCTGCCTGAAGGTGCAAAGATAAAATACAGAATGAGAAAAACTTTCCTATGATAGAAAGAAGGAGATAATTTAGCGATTGTGTAAATGCAGGATTAGAAAAGTAATCTACATCTGATAATTTTGAAACCTCAACGCTAGGTTATTTGTTAAATAAAGAAACGTATAAAGCATACAACAATGAACGGGACATTTGAAGAATTAATAGCCTCAGAAACACCAATTCTAATTGATTTTTTTGCTGTATGGTGCGGGCCATGCAAGGTATTATCGCCAACTTTACAGCAACTGGCTCAGGAAGAAGGTGAAAAACTGAAAATTGTAAAGATTGATGTAGACCAGAATCCGAAACTGGCTTCAAAATACAAGATTTCGGGCGTGCCTACTTTGATGTTATTCAAGAATAGTGAGTTAAAATGGCGTCAATCGGGCGTGCTGTCATTACCACAATTAAAAAGTATTGTTCAGAAATTTGCCTGATAAATAAATAAAAGAGTAGAGTCCTAAAGATAAATTCTTTAGACCAGATGCTTTTTTAAGGATTTGGAAAGCTACGAGCTACGTTAAGATATTATTTCTTTTTCGATAATATCAGAAGTCGCTTGCTCAAAAACACGCTTAATACCATCAAACGCCCCGCTTACAATGGCTAAAGGCAATAGCAATGGCATAAAAACTACCCATTGTAAAAACATGGATGAATTAAATTTTCTCATGAGGTTAGAGGCAAAAAATGCACATTAGGCTAAAACTTTAAGATTTATTACACTACATGATTAACGGTTTCAAATAATATGCCAATCGTGTTTTTGTGTAACACCTATGTAAAGTTAAAAAAAATATTCCTTAAGTGCAAAATGTTTAGGCATTTTAATAATTCAATAATAGAAAAAAGCTATTTTTCTGGAAACAAAATAGCCGTTTTTTTATTTAACGGTTAATTATTTCATGCCATCAACCCAGTTGAACCTGTCACCCGGAGAAAGTTTCCAGGGTGCCATGTTGTTTTCCATGTTTGAGAACATACCGTTCCATGAGGCGGGTGCTGAAGATTCTTCCATAACTTTATAGCGCCGGAGCTCAAGAATGATGTCGAGGGGAGAGATATTAACAGGGCATTCCTGCACGCAGGCGTTGCAGGTGGTACAAGCCAGAATTTCTTCTTCAAGAATATAATCGCCCAGAAGCGTTTTGCCATCTTCATAATCCTGTCCGTTTTTAATCCAGCCTTTTTGAATATCTTCCAGACGGTCGCGGGTATCCATCATGATTTTTCGCGGCGAAAGTTTCTTGCCCGTAATATTGGCAGGACAAGCCGATGTACAGCGCCCACACTCGGTGCAACTGTAAGCATCCATCAGGTTTTTCCAACTTAAATCCTGTACATCTTTTGCTCCAAAGCGACCTACTTCCGCCGGAGTAGCATCAGGTTGCTCAATGCCAAGCATTATTTTTACCTCTTTGGTTACAGCAGGCATATTGGTCATCTGGCCTTTAGGTTTGAGATTGGAGAAGTAAGTATTGGGAAAGGCCAGAAAAATATGCAGATGTTTGGAATAAGTGACATATAAAGCAAAACCCATAATGCCCAATATATGGAACCACCAGGCAAAGCGTTCGTAAACAATTAAAGCATTGTTGCTCCAGCTACTGAAAATAGGTTGCAACCACCGGCTGACAGCAAAATTTCCGGTCATGGCTTCGGCATAGTGCCCTATGGCTCTTTCCTGCAGGAGCGTGTCAACGGCATTCATACTTAAAAATGCCCACATCAACAGTATTTCGGTGATGAGAATAATATTTGCATCACTGCGAGGCCATGCTTTCATTTCCCTATGGCGGCTTTCCTGAAACCGTTGTACTTTCACTATGTTTCGTCTTAGCAGAAACACCACACATACCGTGAGAACCCCTATAGCCAGCACTTCAAAGAAATTGATTAGAAAGCTATAAAAGCCCCCGAGAAAGGGGAGAAATAAACGATGTGTACCAAATATACCATCTAATATAATTTCTAAAACCTCAATATTGATAATCAGAAAACCTGTATAGATAATAAAGTGCATCAGACCTACCAATGGTCGGTTAAACATCTTTTTTTGCCCGAAAGCAATGAGTAGCATTGTTCTCAATCGTTCGGCAGGTCTATCCGTACGGTCTTCGGCATGACCTAACTGAATTGTTTTTTTGATAAGTACTGCCCGACGGGTAATAAAGTAGGCAGCTACACCTAACGCCAGAATGAATAAGATTTGTGACAGGATTTGCATAATATTCAGTTTTGATGAATACTGATGGGATAAGTCTTTGATTATTACATAGATTAGTATGCAAGCATACCATTACAAATATAGTCAAATTTTAGAAAATGCAAGAGTTTAGAAAATTTTTAAGATTTTTTTAGGTGGAAGTTTGGACTTAAAAAGTTTTTGTCTAATTTTGCAGTCCCAAAACACGGGGAATGGTGGTAATAGGGTAATGTAGCTCAGTTGGTAGAGCAAAGGACTGAAAATCCTTGTGTCGGCGGTTCGATTCCGTCCATTACCACGCTCATAATCAAGCAGTTATAACAAAATGTTGTAGCTGCTTTTTTTGTTACTACAACAATACTACAACAAATGGATTTTCGAGTGATTTGCTCATTTCATTAAACTCGGTACAAAATCAGTAGATTTAATAATCAACGTGACTATTTTAAGGCTCTATTTTTCATTAATGGACGAATGAAGAAGCCGTACACCTCTTAAATATCAAATTAAAGATTACGTTGCAAAACTTCGGGAAGAAGGAAAAATAAGGTTCTCACAACCACAAAAGAAAGTAATACTCTACGACAAAAACTCTATTGAAATTTTGTGAGCCAAAATTTACACAGTTCAATTTACAATCCCATTCAATAAAATGCAGATTCAAAATTTGTATTTCCAATTTTGAAAAGAGATGAACCTGCCCTACAGGATAAGGAAATTCAATGGGCAAGAAAAAGATAAAATAAAACTAAAGGTACTAGCCACTTTATGTGGGAATGACTTAAACCAAACTAGCTACATTAGCAGACACTCATTTGCTATACGGGCAATGCGCCTTGATATTCCGCTGACGGCCATCAATTCAATGCTAGGCCATTATAGTATAAAAACTACTGAAGTTTAATTGAAAGGGTTACCTGTTAATATTTTAGATGATTATAATTATAGGGTCTTAAAATAACTATTTAATACGCTAATTCCAGATTAATGATTTTTAAATTTCTATTTAAATACTATTTTTAGAAAGTTTAGCCAGTAAAATAAAAAACTGCTTGGCAAAAAAATAATTAATTTGTGTATATTGTTATTGAAAAACCAAAATTATTATATCGATGAAAAATTTTTTAATAATATTTCTGGCATTTACCTCTAATCTGAGTTTTTCTCAATTAAAATTACCTGGTAATTTTATCAGAATAACAAAGTTTATCAAGAAAGAAAATGAAAATAATCTAAAAAAAATAATACTTCAAAATTCTTATGAAAATTGTATAGCATTTAGCAATAATGTAGGTTATTGTAATGAAGCAACTGAAATATGCGACATATTTAACAGACTGGAGGCCAATCTCGTAAAGCTTGGAGGACCGGCTAAAATTTTTAAAAATCTTG
>CALRLN020000057.1:0-16380 GCA_943368675.1 Chitinophaga pinensis
CTTTTCTGAATTAAAAATCTGAACAATGCTCATACCCGTAATATGTTCCTGCACAAAAGAGCTGAGATTAGCTACGGCATTGCGCACAATATTGAAAGACTTCTTGACCTTCTCTTTAAAAATATAAGTACTGATAAGCATCAAAGGAATGGTACTCAAACTTATCAATGAGAGTTTCCAATCGGTATAAAACATAACTGTGATAATCAGAACCAATTGCAGGATGTCGCCAGCTATGGCAGCAATTCCTTCACTGAACACATCGGCCAGTGTTTCAATATCAGAAATAGTACGGGTCACTAATCTGCCGATGGGTGTATCATCAAAGAATTTTAAACGCAAATGAATAATTTTCTGATATAACTGTATACGAATATCGCGGATGATATTCTGCCCCAACCAGCCTGCCAGGTAAGTATTCACAAACTGAATCAGCGATTGCAATACCAAAATGCCCACCATAATCAGCATCATTTTTGCCAGCCCGGTGTAATCACCTGCTGAAACGGGACCGTCAATTGTCCGACTAATCAGAAGTGGAAGAGCAGGCGCCAGGGCCGCTCCTAAAAGAATCACAAATACAAGCGCATAAAAACGAAATTGATATGGACGAATAAACTGAAACAACCTTTTCAGAACTGCCCAATCGAAAATATTACCGGAAGGATTTTGTTCGCTCATTAAGTCTGTTTTTACAAAGATTTCTTAATTTTAAACTCATAAAGATACATAATCGTTCAGAAACAATGGTTAGTTTTAAAACTACACTGCTCAAATTTGAAAAGCAAGGAGAAAAAACAGGCTGGACTTACATTCTTATTCCTGCGGCTATTGCTAATGAAATCAAGCCGGATACCCGGACTTCTTTCAGAGTGAGAGGCCGACTGGATGCATTCCCGATTGAGCAGGCAGCCTTATTGCCGATGGGTGAAGGGGATTTTATCCTGCCTGTTAATGGCGGAATGCGCAAGGGTATTAAGAAAAAAGAAGGAGCGATACTTGAGGTTAGCCTGGAGATGGATGACCGGGTGCATAAAATTTCAGAAGATTTATTAGTATGTCTTGAAGACGAGCCAAAAGCTCTGGAGAAATTTAATGCATTAGCACCGGGGCATCAGAGGTACTTCTCAAACTGGATTGAGGAGGCCAAAACCATAGAAACAAAAACCAAACGCCTTTCTCAGGCTGTGTGGGGCTTAGCGATGGGAATGGACTTTGGTTCTATGATCAGACATTTCAAAGGAAAAATTTAATCATTTTTTAATAATAAATGAACGAACGTTCATTTATATTTGTATCAGGATATGAGATACAGAGACGAACATAAAGAACTGCTGGTTAAAGAAAAGGCAATCGAGCTGGTTGTGAAAGAAGGGCTTGATGGTTTTAGTATGCATAAACTGGCTAAAGAGGCAAGGGTTTCGCCTGCAACCTTATATATCTATTACAAGGATAAAGAAGACTTACTGGTTCAGCTTGGACATGAAGAAGCCGCAAGATTAACGGCTGCTATTCTTAAAAACTTTGACCCGGACATGGGCTTTGAAGAAGGAATGAGAGTACAATGGCGCAACAGGGCAAACTATTGGCTGGAGAATCCTGTAAGAGCTTCCTTTCTTGAACAGTTAAAGCATTCTTCGCTCCGAAGCCGTGTTTTTGAGAAATTAAATATGGAGTTTGTAGATTCTATGAGCAAATTTGTCCAGAATGCCATTGCCAATAAAGAACTCTTGCCCATGACCCGTGAGGTATTCTGGTCTGTTGCTTATGCACCATTATATAACCTGATTCGCTTTCATACAGAGGGCTTCAGCCTGGCAGGCCAACCCTTTCAGTTTTCAGAAGAAATCATGTGGGAAACATTTGATGTGGCAATGCGGGCACTGAAAGTATAGAGGAATGCTGCTTATAATAACCATTTATAGATTTATACTTTTGCGAAAAAACTATTATTTATGGAGTTATTTATTCTGAAAACCAATGTAATTAGCCTCACTATGAAAGAGGCGCTTGCCCTGCAAATCAATGAAATTTCACAAATCAAAAAATGGTCAGTCGATTATCAGGATTGTGACGGTGTACTCAGGGCATTGGCAGAGGGCATATGTATTAACGAGCTGATTCAGTTAATGAAGCAATGGGGATTTGAATGCGAAGAATTAAACGATTAGAAATATTATGGAAAAAAAATCTTTTACAGGTTATCAGAAATTAGTAATTGGATTGCTGGCTATTACGCAGTTCACTGTTGTTTTGGATTTTATGGTGATGTCGCCCTTAGGAGATATTATGATGAAATCGTTGGATATAACGCCTAAGCAATTTGGTGTTGCCGTATCCAGCTACGCCTTTAGTGCAGGTATTGCGGGTTTGCTGGCAGCAGGATTTGCTGATAAATATGACCGTAAAAAACTTTTGCTATTCTTTTATATAGGTTTTATTTCAGGAACCCTCTTCTGCGCATTAGCTCCCACTTATGAGTTACTGGTAGCTGCCCGTATCATTACGGGGCTGTTTGGTGGCGTAATAGGCTCAATTGCGATGGCTATTATTACAGATATTTTTGCTATTGATCAAAGAGGGAGAGTAATGGGGGTAATCCAGATGGGCTTTGCCGCCAGTCAGGTATTGGGTATACCCATAGGCTTATATCTGGCAAATCTATGGGGTTGGCATTCACCATTCCTTATGATTGTGGGCCTGAGTATTATTATTGCGTTATCTATTATGCAAGGCCTTAGACCTGTAACCAAACATTTAGAGGCAAAGACCGAAAGAAATGTATTTGAGCATTTCCGCCATGTGTTAGCTACTAAAAACTATCAGATAGCTTTTGCAGGAACGGCACTATTATCAGTAGGAGGATTCCTGATGATGCCTTTTGGCAGTGCCTTTGCCATTAACAATCTTAAGATTACACAAGAACAATTGCCGATAGTATTTATGGTAACAGGGCTTTCGTCTTTGGTTATTATGCCCATTGTGGGCCGTTTGAGCGATAAATTTGATAAGTTTAAGGTATTTGCCTTTGGCTCAATCTGGGCTATAATCATGACAGCCGTTTATACCAACATGACACCTATGCCGATATGGATTATTTTAATTCTGAATGTATTGTTGTTTGCTGGCATTATGTCAAGAATGATTCCGGCAACTACTCTGATGACGGGTATTCCGGAAATGCAGGACAGAGGTGCGTTTATGAGTATTAACTCTTCGTTGCAACAAATTGCAGGTGGCATTACTTCTATCGTTGCCGGGTTTATTATTGTGCAAAAAGACAGATATAGTCCATTAGAACATTACCCTACTTTAGGGTTTATCTCAATAGTCGTTATCCTGTTATGTATATGGCTGGTATATAGGGTAAATATAATTGTAAAGCAGAAACTGGGGCCGAAGAAGTCGGTATCGGAAACTACATAGAAGCTTTTTGTATCACGATTTTTTTACATAAATTGAACTACCTAATCCTTTCAGTTTATGCAAGAATTTCTTATCAGCCTTTGCGTAGGTATTGCTCTGAGTGCCTGTTCAGGCTTCCGTGTTTTTATACCGATGCTCATAGCCAATCTCGCAACACGTTTCGAAGTATTTGATTTATCACAAGGCTTTGATTGGTTGAGCAGCCCTGCTGCTACCTATATATTCAGCGCTGCTACTCTGGCAGAGATTCTGGCTTATTATATACCTGTGGTGGATAATCTTTTGGATACGATTGCTATGCCTGCCTCATTTGTAGCCGGCACGATTTTAACCACTTCTTTCCTTAAAATAGACTCTCCCGAATTACAATGGACACTCGGAATAGTAGCCGGAGGTGGAGTGGCCGGAACTATACAGGCAGGCACAGGTTTAATTCGCTTAGCGTCCACCAAATTTACAGGCGGGTTTGGCAATTCTATTCTGGCCACTTTCGAAAACTTCATTTCCATTATATTCTCTGTACTCACTCTCTGGATTCCCATTTTTATTGCTATTATCAGTCTGTTGTTAGTCATCTTTTTGCTTCGGAAAATCATTAAGCGTTTTCAGAATAAAAAAAACAAGATTACTTATGAGAATAATACCAATTTTTAAATAAAAAATACTAACTTACCAGCTAATCTGACACCCTATACCTTCGACCCAATCTGAAAAATGTTGGATCATAACCCTATGAAAGAACAATCCTCGCTTCGCTATGCCTGGTATGTATTAGGCATTCTACTGATTGCTTACATTTCATCATTTATCGACAGACAAATTTTAGCATTACTGGTAAAACCTATTAAGGCCTCATTTGATATTTCTGATACACAGATGGGTCTATTGATGGGGCTGAGTTTTGCTTTGTTTTACACTTTACTGGGTATTCCTATCGGTCTGATGGCTGATAGAATGAATCGCAAAAAAATTATAGGCTGGGGTATTGCCATCTGGAGTTTAATGACAGTATTATGTGGCCTGGCAGACAGTTTCGCAATGCTGTTCTTTGCACGTGTAGGTGTAGGTATTGGTGAAGCAGCCCTCTCTCCTGCCGCTTATTCGATGATTTCAGATTATTTTCCGAAACGAAAACTTGGCACGGCTATGAGTATCTATAATCTGGGGGTATATTTAGGCTCGGGGCTTTCTATCCTGATTGGTGCAGCTCTCAGGTCTATGATTGGTCAGGAAAATATCCAGTTACCGTTTTTTGGGGAGATTTTCTCGTGGCAGGTGATTTTCTTTTATATAGGCTTACCAGGACTATTGATTGTCTTGCTATTGCAAACGGTAAAAGAGCCTAAACGCAAAGAATTAGATTCAGATAAAGAATCAGCTGTTAAAGCCTCTGTAAACGAGATTATAACTTATTTTAAAGCCAATAAAAGGACTTTTCTGAGCCTGAACTTCGGTATAGCCTTCATGTCTCTGGCCTCTTATGCGGGTATGTATTGGGTGCCGGCTTTTCTAAGCCGTGTGCATGGATGGGCAGACCAGAAAGCCGGGCTTACTTTTGGCGTAATAGTTTCTGTTTTTGCTACTCTGGGGGTACTTACAGGCGGGCGATACGCTGATTATTTATCAAAAAAAGGAGTAGTAAATGCTAAAATGCGGGCAGCCTTTATAGGTATGTCTATAGCAGTGCTGTGTACTATTGGTGTGCTGTTGCCTGATCCGGACATTGCACTCGTTTTTATTGCTTTATTCTGCTTTTTTGCAGCTTTCCCTTATGGGTCGGCTACCGCCGCAATTCAGGAGATTGCCCCTAATAATATGCGGGCCATTTTTTCTGCATTTTTCTTGTTTGTGGTTAATATAATAGGTCTGGGTTTAGGGCCTTTATCAGTAGGATTATTAAACGACCGTTTTTTTCATGATCCTCTCAAAATTCACCAATCTATATTTATTACTCAGTTTACAGGTTGTCTCGTTTCGGCTGCATTACTCTACATAGGTTTAAAACCTTTTATAAAAAGTGTGGATTATCTGAAACAGCATCTGATAGTTTCCCCTAAAGGATAATATATCATCAATAGTCTTATAAATGCAGAAATTCACTTAAACTCTTCTGAGTTTTTCCTGCATAAACCCTATACCATAGGCTATTAACTGAATAAAGCAGGCAATAATGCTAAGAAAACCCACTTTCAGGCTCTTGTTTTTTACTGTAGAGTCTATCAATATCAATAACATATAAAATGCTGTTATGCCTAAAGAAAATAAAAAGGTACAATAGAATACGGGACTGATAAAACTCAATAAATATTGGATAGGGATTGAAAAACAAGCCAGCGTAAAAAGCATCGGAAAAAAATGTACTAGTTTCAATTCAGAAGGAAACATTCTGGAAAGGTTGATGCGCCCCCGCCCAAAGAAATGCAGTTGTTTAAAAAACTGACCGAAATCTGTCCGGCGTTTGTGATAAATAAAAGCTTCTTCAATCAGGCCTACTTTAAAACCATTGTCAATAATCCGGATACTGAACTCAATGTCCTCGGCCATGCGCGTCATGGTATAACCTTGGGTTACTTCCCATACTTTGCGGGAAATTCCGAAATTAAAACTACGGGGGTGAAACTGCCCTCCGGCATTATTTTTCTTTCCTCTGATTCCCCCGGTAGTAAAAACCGAAGTCATGGCATAATTAATGGCTTTCTGAATATCAGTAAAACTCTCGTGTGCAGCATCAGGGCCTCCGTAAGCATCTAACCAATGCACCGATAACTCATTGTCAACAATTTCAAAGTACCGTTCCGGGATAATGGCATCAGAATCTAATTGTATAAAATAATCGCCGGATGCTCTTTCAAAGCCGTAATTGCGTGAAAAACCCTGGCCTGAATTAGGCTTATAAAAATATTTAATGTCAAGGCGTTTTTCAAAGTCCCTGCAAACATCCTCACATTTCAATGTAGACCCATCTTCAACAATAATTACCTCAAAGTTTGTATAGGTTTGTCTGGTCAGGCTTTCTAACAACTCTCTGACTTCCTCGGGACGGTTATAGACAGGTGTAATAACTGAATATTTTTGCATGCAAGGGTATTTGCGGTAGTATCGATTAAATGATTTTTCTACAAAAAAGCCATATTCTATCTGCTTTTCCAAAAAAAATAGGGAAGCGATGGTTCGCTTCCCTGAAAGTATATTTTTATCAAATAATAAAACGCTTAATTATGTCTTACCAATAGTTTCTTTGTTACTACTTTTTTACCGTCTATTACTAACTGATACAAATAAACGCCCGAATCCCAGTTTGTAGTAGGTACTTTTAATTTGCGATCATTTTTGTCTAATTCAAAATTGGCTACTTCATTGCCAAGTAAATTATAAAAAGACATACTCGCATCATTTACATTACCTGTAATGGCATAATCAACCATTGCAAAATCGTTGGCTGGATTCGGATAAATATTTGAAACAGTAATTTTATCGTTCGAAAAAAGTTTATCCGGCTCGCTACTATTGTTATTACCTATGTTTCTCTCTACACTTGCCGTAACTGTCTCTGTATTGTTTGTTTTAACAACCGCTGGTTTCTGAGAACCATTCAAAAGCGCATTTCTAAAGTATTGATTGACAACCGTTGGCTTGTCCAGTTTTACTTCCTTAGGCATTGGTTTGCTTACGAAGCTCAGTTTTTGGACCGGAGCTTTGGCTGCTGGTTTTTTACCAATATCAAGGCGTGACTTGCCTTTTTCGACCTGCGCCGATGCCACGTTTGATAGTAGAGCCAATCCAATCAACACCAGTATGTATTTTCGTAAACTTCTTACCATATTTTAATTAAAAACTTTTTATAAAATTCGTTATGTGATTTGTAGGGATTGTACAAATATAAATATCAAAATATAAATACCAAATTAATTTTTTATAGAAGGACGCTTTTTCTTATTAAAAGGTTGCAATAACTTATAAAAATTATCGTTAGCCCAAATTAATATCTAAAAAACTATGCCAGCCCTACTGTTTTATAGCAAATTTCACACCAAGTACCTCTTCCTTTGTAGGTTTTTCTTCTTCTCTCCAGCTAAAGCCTTCTAAACGATTAGCGCTGTTAGTCAGTTCTTTAGGTGGAACCAGTCTGGAATCTGGCTTACCGATAAAGGCTATCCGTTTTACCTGGTTTTCTTTAAACCGTATATTCATTTTACTACATTCGACATGATTTACCCCAATTAGTTTATTCCTGTCGTCTAAGGCATAATAAATACTTTGTCCGTTTCCTTCTACAATAACCTGGTCAAGGCGTGTTTCTTCATTAAACAAGGCCATAATTTTACGCCCTTTTACCTGATTATAATTAGCCGATGTATCTTTCGCTATTACAAATCCCTGATTTACCAGATACATTCTGTTTACCTTACCGTTTTTCATATATACGTGAATTGTATCGGCTTCAGATTGGTTCTGCGGATTCCATAATATGGGTTTTGTAAAAAAATGTATTACTGAATCTTTCAGGTCATATAAAAGAGAATCACTTTTGCTCTGCATATCAATTCTGTAAATCTGCACATTACCTTGTGCTATCAGTTTTTCCATCTTTTTTTCACGCTTCACCGTATCTTTTTTTGTTCGGGCAGTGCTGTCCATTACTTCATAGGCATAAAGGGTATCTGCCCGCATATAAAGGGTGTCTTTTTCTGAGCCGTTACGCATAATGGCATTCCCCATTATTTTAGTAAAACCTGTTTGTCCGTTACGGATAGCCCGGTTTCCGGTCAGAATCACTTTATCTTTTTTTGAAACCAGTTCCACATTTCCTTTTGCTACCCCTGACTCGGTTTTCTGGTCAAATGTCAGCGTATCTCCAACCAAAGTGTAGTTTTCATTCACAATCTTTGAACGCCCCTTGAAATTTGATTGCTGGGTTTCGGTATTATAGGTACTTCCACTGTTGGCTACAATGTCACCATCTTTACTTTTAATTAAGGTCGGCGCTTTAAATAAGGCAATTTTTGTACGGGCATTATATTGCAGGCTATCCGTCGTAATGGTGTATTTAGGATTGATTATTTCTACGTTTTCTTTATAATTAAAAATCTTTGAGCGGGTATTATAATATCCTTTTTCGCTTTTTAGTGTACTGGAATCCTGCACAATGACACCTCTAACCGGGTAATAGGCTCTGTTACGGGACAAATCATATTCTATTATTCTCGTAGTAAGTGTCACCTTCGAATCAGTCAGTATTACCTTTTTACCTAATACACGTGCAAACCTTGTATTGCCATCATAATATAAGGTATCTCCTGTTACTGTCAGCGTATCTCCCTGTACAATCCGTATATTACCAAATGCTTCCAGTGTATTGCTCATTTCATATTGTGTGGCAGTCTGGCAATAAAGAATAGCTCCTTTATGCTGAAACGATACATTCCCGATGAATTGTCTTGTCTCCACAGGCTCACTGGCAATCATGATACTATCAGCATGAAGCAGGTTGATTCTGGTTTTAGGAGACGTAGGCACAGGAGGATTCAGAGGTTTCTGTGCATAAGAGACTATCGAACATAACAAGCTTACCAATACCAGAAGGGAAAATCTTTTGGAACAGATAAAATTGAGTACTTTTATATTTTTCAGGTCAATATTCAACATCTTCTGAGCAATATTCTAATTTTGTTTGCAAAAGTACGTAATTGCCTCTATGCTTCATTCTTTCTTAACATATATTAACGCACAAAGTCTGTTTAATCCTGCCGATAAAATCCTGTTAGCGGTAAGCGGAGGCAAAGACTCTGTTGTATTATTTGACTTGTTTTGTGAGGCGAAGTTTAATTTTACGGTAGTACATTGTAATTTTCAGCTAAGAGGCGACGACTCAGATAAGGATTCCATATTTGTAGAGCAGCTATGTACCAACCACGGAATACCATTCCGTGGTACGACTTTCCAGACAAAAGAGTTTGCCCAAACCAACAAACTCTCAATCGAAATGGCTGCCCGCCATTTGCGCTATAAATGGTTTGAGGAGTTGAGGAAAGAATTAAACTTCCAATACATAGCCACAGCCCATCATCTGAATGATAATATTGAAACTATTCTGCTAAACCTTAGTAAGGGTACAGGTATATCGGGTCTTAGAGGTATGCAGGCAAAGAAAGGCTATATTATAAGACCCCTGCTTTTTGCGTCGAGAACGGAGATAGAAAACTACGTAGCAGAAAAACAATTGGAGTGGCGGGAAGACAGCAGCAATGCATCAAATGATTACCAGCGTAATTTATTACGAAACGAAGTAATACCTCTTCTCAAAAAAATCAATCCGAACCTTGAGCAAACCTTTGCCCGTAATATTGAGCGGTTTCAGGCATTGGATAATGATTTTCAGCAGAACCTGAGTCATTTCAAAAAAGCAGTTATTAAAGAAGAAAACGCCGTACGTTTCCTTAAAATCGAAACCATTCAGCACTGGCAATCTGCTGCCTATTTTCTTGAAGAGACCCTCAAAGACTTTGGGTTCAACTATTTTCAATCGAAAGAGATTTACCATTCATTGAATAAAAGCCCCGGAAAAACTTTTCATTCTGCTACGCATACTCTCATCAAAGACCGTGAATATCTGATTATTACTGATAAAGAAGAAAGGAGTTTTGAAGAAGTATTGATTGAAAAAGGGATACAAGAAATTAAATATCATAGCATAAAATTAAGTATAACTACATCCTCAATAGAAGAATGGCAAACATATCTGACAACTGAAAGAAAACCTGGTATTCTTTGGGTTGATGCGGAGCGGTTAAACTTTCCGTTAAGCATACGTGCGTGGCATGAAGGCGATTGGTTTATTCCTTTAGGCATGAAAGGGAAAAAGAAAGTCAGCGATTTTCTGGTAGATAAAAAAATACCTCTGCATGAGAAAAAAAACACCTTTTTGCTATGTTCCGGTAAGGAAATTGTGTGGGTTATCGGGCAGAGAACTGATGAAAGGTTTAAGATTACAGAAAATACAAAGCAAGTGTTGAGGATAGAGATAGCACTTGCCTGATGTTTTCGTCTGATATTTTATAACTCCTATTCCTACGTTTTTTTATTTGGCACGGCTTTTGACTAGGTTAAAATGTAACCCAAAAAGTTATCTTTTAACCCGTTTAATAAAAGTCAAGTCCATGATAACATTCAGAATTGGACTGTTGGCATTTGCTTTCCTAATAGTCCAACATACCTTTGCCCAGAATAACAAACTGAAATTAGCGAACCGCAATTTCGATAATATCAGTTATATAGAAGCTATTCGAAACTATGAAGATTTTTTGCGCACAGCTAAGAAAGGAACCCCAGAAGTAAAAGAAGCGTTGACGAAACTGGCTTACAGCTATCGGAAAGTACAGGATTCCCAAAATGCTGAACGTACCTATGCCGATCTATTGGGCGCTTATGCCAAAGAAGTGGAAAGCGAAATTTACCTTTATTACGCACAGGCACTGGCGAATAATGGCAAATACAAGGAGTCACAGAAAATGTACAGTAAATATGGGCAGGAACAAACCGCCGATATGCGCGGGCGGAAGTTTACAGTGGCTTATATGGACAACAGCCGCTTTTTTGAAGATTCGGCTACTTATAAAATAGATTATCTCTATGCGCTGAACTCCCGTCAGTCTGACTTCAGCCCTATGTTTTATAAAAACTCATTGGTTTTTGTATCGGCGCGTGAAGAAGGCGGCATTATCAAACGGGTTTTTATGCAAAACCAGACTCCTTTTCTTGACCTCTTTGTTTTTCCTGACACTACCCAGTTAAGAAAAGACAATATACAGATGAAGAAAGCGGGAGCAGGTGCAATCTCAACTTCTTCTTCATCATTAACGAGTCTGGAAAAAGCCGACGAAGAAAAAGAAGAAAAACCTCTGACTAAAGTTGAACAATTCAGCCGGACACTCAACTCAAAATACCACGAAGGCCCGGCAACGTTTTTCAAAGACTATAAGAGAATCATTTTTACCAGTAATAACCGTAGCAAAGGGAAAAACAGGGTCAGTTCAGAGGGAATCACCAAACTGAAGCTATATATGGCCTCTGAAACTAACAGAGGCTGGGGCAATATTGTAGATTTACCCTTTAACAGCAACGAATATTCATGCGGGCATCCGGCACTTTCACCCGATGACACAAAGCTTTATTTTGTATCGGATATGCCAGGTGGATTTGGAGGGACTGATATTTACGTAAGCGAATACAGAAACGGAGAATGGAGTTCACCAGTGAACCTTGGCAGGGAGGTCAATACTGAAGGCAACGAAATGTTTCCTTTCATTGATGAGAATGGTGATATGTACTTCGCATCTGATGGTCACGAAGGATTAGGAGGACTTGATATTTTTTATGTTGAACTAAGAGAGGGAATCCCGATGAGCGAAGTAAAAAATCTGGGAGCCCCTATCAACTCATCTAAAGATGATTTTGGTCTCATTACAGATGCCTCCCGCAGCAGAGGGTATTTTAGCTCAAACCGCAAGCGCGGCTATAATGATGATAATCTATACTCATTTACACATGGTTGCCGTCAGCTGAATGTCTTGGTATATGATGCTGATACAAAAAAGCCAATAGAAAGTGTTGATGTGCGGTTGCTAAAAGATGGCAGAAACAAAGAGCTAATGGTCACCGGGACAGATGGCAGAGTAATGATTTGCCTGGAAGCAGGCACAGACTTTGAGTTCAAAGCCATGAAAGAAGGATACGAACCCAATAGCATCACCTATGGTACTTTTGCTACTTCATTGAAAAACAGAACTTCGATAACGATGTATCTGCAAAAATCCAAAACACCGCCACCAATTATAAAAGGTACCATAGTGGCAGAAGTAAACCAGATACCAATTGAAGGCGCAACCGTAACATTGCAGAATGATAAAGATGGCTCTGTACAATCAGTAGTAACAGGAGTAGATGGCAAATATGAGTTTCAGCCTAAAAAAGAGGGTGATTATAGTGTAACCGCCATTAAAGACAAATATGCGGTAAATACCGAAAACATTGGCAAAGTAAAACCAACCAAAAAAGGACCTAAGACTATGGAACAGAATTTAGGTCTGGTGGGTGAGGGAGATATATTCAGGCTGGAAAATATTTATTATAACTACGGACAGTTTTTTATAAGGCCGGATGCCGCAAAAGAATTAGAGACCAAACTTGTTCCGTTATTAAAGAAATATCCTGAAATGCGTATTGAAATACGTTCACATACAGATAGTCGTTCGAGTGATGAATTCAATCGGAAATTGTCTGAAAACAGAGCCAGAGCGGTAGTTGATTATTTATTAACACGTGGCATAGAAATTGCAAGAATTGAAGCAAAGGGGTATGGTGAGAGCGAATTATTAAACGACTGTGACAACGGTGCACGTTGTACAGAAGCACAACATCAGGCGAATCGCCGGACAGAATTTAAAATCTTATCGGTGGCAGTCAGCAGCCGTTAATTCAAAATCGAAGAGTAGTTTTTTTTCATAGTTTAGGGTTAGGGTTTATTAGTACGAAAGCATTGCCGTTTTGAGCAATGCTTTTTTGTTTGTTTTCTGTATCGAGATTTTCAAATCGCAGTTTATGCGTTGATGCTATGAGATGATTTCCCCGACGGTAGACATTCAATTGTAAAAAAATAATTTCCTCTCCAGACAACTTCCTACCTACTTTCTGCATATATACTATTGAAAGCATTCTAAACACCTGTTGATGCAAGAACTTCAATTAATTCAGGAACTCAAAAAGCAGAATCCGTTTGTACAAAAGCGAGTTTATGACCATTTCGTGAAACGAATGTTCAGGCTATGTGTGCGATACGTAAAGATTGAAGCCGACGCTCAGGAATTGCTAATGAATGGGTTTCTGAAATTTTTTAATGCCCTATCAAAAATTGAATACCGGGGAGAAAATACCATTGAGCCTTATCTGAAAAAGCTCATGATTAATGAATGTCTGATGTTTATCAGACAAAGAAAAATGGACTGGGCACTGATGGAGGAAATAACAGATGAAGCAATCATCAACGATTTTTCGATTTATGAACCTATCGGGGAGGAAGAAATATATCAGTTGATTTTAAAACTACCCGATGGTTACAGAACTGTTTTCAATTTATATGCTATTGAGGGCTTTAGCCATAAAGAGATTGCGGTACAGTTGCGTATCAGTGAAAATACTTCAAAGACTCAGTTGTACAAAGCCCGATTAATTTTACAAGCAGAACTGACGAAACTAGGATATAACTATGGAACATAAATCAGACGACTTTTTTCGTAAAAAGATTGAGGGTGTAGAAGATAAACTCCCCGAAAACTCAACTTTCGATGAACAATTATTCTGGGGTGATTTACAGAAAAATCTCGGAAAACCCAAAGAGAAAAGCCGATGGAAATGGATTGCGGTAGCTGCTTGTATGGGTGGTTTGCTTCTATGGGCAGTAACTTTATCTAAAGAAGTACATAAAATACCTGAAACAAACCGTGTGCAAACAGTTGAGCCTTCAATAGAAAAATCAATTCCTGTTGCTACATTAGTAATACCTCAAAAAGCCAAAATAAAAGTCTATAAATCGAAAAAGAAAGAGGAGGCTCAAACAAAAAAAGACCTGAAAATTGAAGTTGAGCCATTAGCTTTAAAGATAAACCCAATTCATACGCAAGTGATTGCCTTAAAGAAGGATTCTATCAATATCAAACCTATGGTAGTGGCCGAAATAAAGCCACAATTCAAAATTATTCATGTAAACGAGATTTCAAATACCGAAAAAACGCCATTACCACAACCTAAATTCAAAATCAGATTCGCTGCCAGAAACCAGCCATAGCTTACATATCTAAAACATAAACTATTATGATACGAACCATCATTATTCTATCAATGCTCCTGACAGGCATTGCGGGGGGCGCTATATGCCAGACCAAAGCTAAATACGATACAATGAATGTACTGGAGGGAGTACGCCCACCGATTCTTATTAATACTTTCGGTAAGCGTTCTGATGTATTTAACCATGAAGAAGTGCTAAAAAATACGAATAAAATAACGATAGATTTTGGCAATAAAAACCGATTATTAATCGACTTTTATGGAAGTGATTTTGATTTAAAAATCAATGCAGATTCACTCCTGCGAAACTTCTGGCAAGACTATCAGCTAATAAAAGACAGTTTCAGAAAAGAGGGGGCAAAGAAAATTACCTACTTCGGACAAAACCGATATGTAAGTGGTAATCCGTTGGTGGATATTGTATACTATACTCAAAAAGAAGTGCTGAGAATAGCCAAAGACAGGGATGTACAATCAGTGCTATTACTACAAGACACACTTATTCTGGTCAATTATCAAAACGTTGCCACATCCGAATTAGTAAAGTCTCATAATCGGGTCTTCAAAACCTATCCGCATCAGCAGTTTACTTTTGTGCTCAATAGCATTGAAGACATCAGGGATATATTAGAGGTAAACATCAACCAAACCATAGTTGAAGCTGTGGAAAGAGCGAGAAATGAGCGAAAAAACGCTGCCGCCTGGAAGATGGTGAAAGTCGAAAATGATGTAGTTAATCAGAAAATTAAATCCACTGTTGTGGGGGAGCCACTATTAGATTACCTGATGATTAATGGTGACATAGGTATAGGCACCTATCAGGATAAATTCATTCCATCTGCTACGCTTAGCCTCAGCCTAATGTCAGATAATTATCTGAAAAAAGGCTTTGCTATTGGTGTGCAGGCTTATTTTCCTCATGCGCGTAAACCTGATAATACCTTTCAATTCAACACTAAATACATGCCATTTGTCGGAATGACCTTTCTAAAGAAAAAAGGAATAAAAGGTACTGATGTAGAATTAAAAGCCGGAGTATTTGCAGGCTATGCAGAAAAATCCGTTAAACTATTCGGCTGGTATCAATTGACCCCATGGCTTAAACTACAACCAGAAATTAATCTTTTCAGTAAGCAATCACCCGTTGGCTTGCGTTTGGCTGTAGGTTTTTAATCTCTTATCTCACAATCGAATGAAAAATCTGTTTATAATACTATTGCTGGCTTTACTGGCTTGTGCCTGTACCTTTTCAGGTAAAAAAAGCACTGAACCAATTAATACACTCGACAAAAAAATCAGCATCTATTCAGAAGCCGTAAAAGATTCGTTCTCTATATCGGTGCTATTACCTGAAAAGTACTATGAGAAGCCGGATAAGAAATACCCGACAGTTTATATTGTAGATGCCAACTTCTATTTCCCCATGTTGGCAGAGGTAGTAAAACAGTATGAAGAAGCAGGTTTATTACCGCCTTTAATTCTGGTAGGTATAGGATATAAATCTTTTGCCGCAATGGATTCTCTGCGAGAACGTGATTATTTATATCCAGCCTCTATTCCGTCTGATGAGATGAAAACTGCGGGAGGTGGCAAAAACTTTAATAATTTTATAGTCAATCAACTTATCCCACATATTGATAAAGAATTTAAGACTGAAACAAGCAATCGCGCATTAATGGGACATTCATTTGGTGGTTATTTTAGTCTTTATGCTCTATTGAATCAAGTTGAAAGTAATCAGGATACTTTCAAAAATATTGCCTCTGCAAGTCCTTCGTTATGGTATAATAATTTCTATCTGAATCAGCTTTCTGCAACGCTTAAAAACAGAAAAAACCAAAACCATTTGAATCTTTATCTGACTGCCGGAGGTTTAGAAGACCCAACATGGAATATTAATCCTGCAAAAAAGCTGGCTGACGATATTTCTAAAGCACGGCTGACAAACCTGAATCTGCATTACAGCACCTACAATGATTTAGATCATATGGATGTTGCCATGATAACCTTCAGTAGGGCTCTACAAGAGTTTTACAAATCTGAATGAGTTCAGACTAATCACTAAATCACCCGATTCTTCCACTAATAATTCACTAATTTCCCTACCTTTGC
>CALRLN020000058.1:0-16376 GCA_943368675.1 Chitinophaga pinensis
TCTTTGATAATTGTTCAGTGGCATATGCAAGCAATTCATTTTCGTAAGCTGCTACGTTTTCTTTGCCCAATTCTTCTATATAATCAATCGCTGTTTTAACAGCAATTACATCGGCAATATTCGGGGTTCCTGCTTCAAATTTGTACGGCAGTTCGTTATAAGTTGTTTTCTCGAACGTTACTTCTTTAATCATCTCTCCTCCTCCACGATATGGCGGCATGGCTTCCAGTATTTCTTTTTTACCATACAAAGCCCCCATTCCCGTAGGCCCATAAAGTTTATGTGCTGAAAATACGTAGAAATCAGTATCCAGATCCTGCACGTCAATGTTCAGATGCGAAGTTGCCTGCGCCCCATCAATCAATACCTTTGCCCCTACTTCATGTGCTTTTTCGATAATATATTTTACCGGATTAATTGTACCCAAAGCATTAGATACATGCACAACAGATACAAATTTAGTCTTTTCCGACAACAATTTCTCATACTCATCAAGAATCAGTTCACCATTGTCGTTAATCGGAATCACTTTTAATATACAACCATTCTGCTCACAAAGCATTTGCCAGGGTACAATATTAGAGTGGTGTTCCATTGTACTGATAATGATTTCATCTCCTGCTTTCAGAAACTGACGGCCGTAGGTCTGTGCCACCAGGTTGATACCATCGGTAGTACCATAAGTAAAGATGATTTCTTCAGTATATTTAGCATTCAGAAACTTCTGTATGGTTTTACGGCTGGCTTCAAAAGCAGAGGTTGCTTTTTCGGCTAAATGATGTATGCCCCTATGTATGTTCGCATTATAATGACCATAGTAATAGGCTAAGGCCTCCAGTACAGGCAAAGGTTTTTGTGTGGTGGCTGCATTATCAAAATATACAAGGTCCTTACCATTTATTTTTTCATCCAGAATCGGGAAATCTGCTCTTATTTTTTGAATATCTAACATTAGTTGCTTTATCTTTTCTCTCTAATCTAACATCGAAAAAAACTTTTTAGTTTGCTTTATCTACTAAATACGTATAGTAAAAAACACTTAAAACCTTAATACAAAGTGCTGTTTCGGTTGCTTTTTTCTGAAAAATACAATACCTACCCAGAAAATATCAATCGAGACGGTCACCTGTGGATGGTTTTTAATATACTCCCAGGCCTTTTTCATACCATCAGACCAATAAATATCATCAAAAATAAAACAAGTATCTTCATGTGCTTTATTCAGGCATTTCTCAAAATAATCAATGGTTGGCTCATACTGATGATTTGCATCAAAAAAAGCAAAATCAATTTTTTCTATTTTGTTTAATTGTGCTTCCAGGGTAATATTCAAATCTCCAACAATAAGTTCTATATTTTGAAGGTTCAGCTCTTTAAAATTTCCTTTCGCTATTTGTGCCGTATTCGGGCAACCTTCAAATGTATACACTTTACTTTTTGGATTAGCCTTTGCCAGATAAGCTGTGGTAAGACCCAAAGAAGTTCCTAAATCAAGAATAGTTTGGTAATTATAATACCTGATAATCCGATAGAATAATCGGGCTAATCTGGCAGTCTTCTGAGAGTTTCTGGCAATATCCTTTATCCTTCTCCTGCTCGACTTATTTAATTTTGAACCGGCACCTAAATCTGTAATCTCAATTTCCCGTTCATCAGCTAATAGTTTTTTTCTTAATGCTTCTATTGCTGAAAAATCATTTTCGGGTGAAGATTGCTTCAGAACTTTGAGATAAAACTCAAATAAAAAGGGTGAGTGCAGACTATGCTCGTTTTTAGCGAGAAAGAGGTATTTGAAGTAATCCTGAATCATGAGTGCAAAAATAACAAAAGCACCGCTAAAAGCAGTGCCTTTGTTATTTATTTACCACGAAACTCAAATTTTCAAGAAAATTTTACTGTTCAATTTCAGCTTGTTTCTGAATTGTTGAAAAACTAAGCGACTCTCCCTCTCCACTATAATCAACCAATACAGTATCACCTTCTTTCATTTCACCTTTCAGAATCTCCTCTGCTAATGGGTCTTCCACATATTTCTGAATGGCTCTGTTAAGTGGTCTTGCACCATATTGCTGGTCATATCCTTTATCAGACAAGAAATCTTTGGCTTTATCAGTCAATTCAATCTGATAGCCGATATTGGAGATACGGGTAGTCAGACGTTTTAAAGCAATGTCGATGATTCTGTGTATATCTTCACGACTCAGAGAGTTGAAGACAATCACATCATCCAGACGATTCAGGAATTCAGGTGAGAATGTTTTTCTCAATGCATTCTGAATAGTACTTTTCACCATTTCGTCAACATTATCAGTACGAGACTTGGTGGCAAACCCGATACCTGTTCCAAAATCTTTCAGGTCGCGCACACCGATGTTTGAAGTCATGATGATGATAGTATTACGGAAATCAACTTTTCGTCCTAAACTATCAGTCAGAACACCATCATCCAGTACCTGTAACAAGATATTGTATACATCAGGATGAGCTTTTTCAATCTCATCAAGTAATACTACCGAATACGGTTTTCTACGGATTTTCTCTGTCAACTGACCGCCTTCTTCATAACCGACGTATCCCGGAGGCGCTCCTACCAGACGTGAAATACTGAATTTCTCCATGTACTCACTCATGTCAATTCTTATCAGCGCATCTTCCTTATCAAACAGATACTCAGCCAGTGTTTTAGCTAATTCGGTTTTACCAACACCTGTAGGTCCTAAGAAAATAAAAGAACCAATCGGTTTTTTAGGGTCTTTTAAACCTACACGTGTACGCTGAATCGATTTAACCAGTTTTTCAACGGCAGGATCCTGTCCGATAATTCTTCCTCTTAAAGCATCTCCCATCTTAAGGATTTTCTCTCCCTCATTCATGTTCACACGCTTCACAGGTATTCCCGTCATCATTGCCACTACGTCTGCTACGTTGTCTTCTGTTACATTATAGCGTTTTGTTTTGGCTTCTTCTTCCCAGGCTGTTTTTGCACGATCCAGTTGCTCTAAAAGTTTCTTTTCACGGTCTCGTAGTTGCGCTGCTTCTTCATAGCGTTGGCTCTTCACAACCTGATTTTTTTCCTTCTTAATCAACTCGACTTGTTCTTCAAGGAATAAGATGTCCTGGGGTACAGAAATATTATTGATATGCACACGAGCACCCACTTCGTCTAATACGTCAATGGCTTTATCAGGTAAGTAGCGGTCGGTAATATATCTTTCTGATAATTTCACTGCCGACTCCAGCGCCTCAGGTGTATAATTAACATGGTGATGGTCTTCGTATTTATCTTTGATATTGTTCAGAATCTCAATGGTTTCTTCAACTGAAGTTGCTTCAACCATTACCATCTGGAAACGACGGGCTAAAGCTCCATCTTTTTCAATATACTGACGATACTCATCTAAGGTTGTAGCACCAATACATTGGATGTCTCCACGGGCTAACGCAGGTTTGAACATATTTGAGGCATCCAACGAGCCACTTGCACCTCCGGCGCCTACAATGGTATGAATCTCATCGATGAACAAAATCACATCAGGAGATTTTTCCAGTTCGTTCATCACAGCTTTCATGCGCTCCTCAAACTGACCTCTGTATTTGGTACCTGCTACAAGCGACGCAAGGTCAAGGGTAACAACTCTTTTACCAAACAAAATACGCGACACTTTTTTCTGAACGATGCGAAGTGCAAGGCCTTCTGCAATGGCAGTTTTACCTACACCCGGCTCACCAATCAGAATCGGGTTATTTTTCTTACGTCTTGACAGAATCTGGGCTACACGCTCAATTTCTTTCTCACGTCCAACAATCGGGTCTAATTTGCCTACTTCGGCTAATTTTGTCAAGTCACGTCCAAAATTATCCAAGACTGGTGTTTTAGATTTTTCGGGGTTTTTCGGGTCATTTCTTTGTTGAGAATATCCAGAGCCACTTCCGAAAATTCTTTCATCATCATCATCAGTTTCAGGACGCTCCATTACTGGTTTCTGACCAGTAAGTTGATAATCAAGCATCTCTTTTGTTTGTTCGTAGTTAAGGTGGAATTTCTGTAAAATCTGTCCGCCGAGGTTATCGCCGTCGCGCAGAATTGCTAACAACAGATGCTCGGTTCCTATCAATTGTGATTTGAAGATTTTAGCCTCCAAATGAGTAATCTTTAAAACTTTTTCAGATTGGCGTGTTAACGGAATGTTTGCCAAATTTTTAATATTATTGGTAGCAGTTCCTTTAGTGGCTTGTTCGATTGTAATTCTCAACTCCTCAAGCGATACACCAGCCCCTTTCAATAGATTTAAAGCAATACCTTCTCCATCGCGTATCATCCCCAGAATCAAATGCTCGGTTCCGATGTAATCATGACCAAGCCTAAGTGCTTCTTCACGGGCAAGGGTGATGATGTCTTTAACTTTTTGTGAAAATTTAGGCTCCATTTAATTAATGTAGATTGTTAGGGAAAAACGAAAAATCATTTTGCATTAATCAATTTCCCATAATTTCAAAATTTTACAATGGTTATATTGCTTTTTTACTTAAATGATTAGTCTAAGCAAAACTTATGCATTTGCAATATAACGATTTATTAACAAACTCTGTTCAATTTGTAGAAGATTTCTTTAAAATTCCTAAAGATTGGTTACCTCTGCAAAAAAGTAGGTCAATAATACTCAGGTCAGGCACAAATTCATTGCCAAAGTTTTGTTGATATGACACCGGTTGGTAGTATATACCTGTTTCAGCCGTGTTTTTGGGGTTAATCAGGCCTCTTGCATCAAAAACAATGTTTTTCGGCTCTTTTTCAAAAGTTTCAGTCAGACTAATTGTCTTCTTTATTTGCAATAATTTCAGACAAATTGTCAGTAAATCATAGTTCAGGTCCCACAGAAACCGGGGTTTCTTTTGCAATGTCTGTTGAAAATACTCGGCAAAAAATTCAAAAAAAGGGGCTTTACCATAGGCCGCTTTGATTGTCCGCCAGTGAACCTCCTGCCACCTTTGCTGATAATCAATCTGAATATCCTTTACCTGAATCTTTTTATTGCCATCTATCACAGGCACAATCAGCATTTCGACCTTATTTGCACCCAGAATATAACAACGGTTCCGATAGCTTTGCTTCACATAATGTTCGTTGTTCTCCAGCAAAATTTCATCGAAATGCAGAACCGTCGAGAAAAATTGTAGGCAGGGTAAGTATTGTAAATCAATTAATATCGTTTTTTTTGCGAGTGCTTCCATAAACGCAAAACAACATAATTTCATAAAAACTTACAATTCATTTGAAATTCTTCGTTGTATTATTTTAAAAAATCAGAAATTTGCAGAGTTTATCTCCTTTACAATATCCTATGAGAAGTTTAGTAATCCTGATTGCTTTAATAACAGTCAATATTTGTTCAGCTTTTGCGACTCATCCGGCCAATCAGAAATTTGATTCTACCTATACCTTTGGTGCATTCGATAAACTTTCGGGTAAGAGATTAGCTGCTACTTTTAAAATATATTTCAAGAGCCCTGAGCCTGTCGTTATTCAGGGCACCACACAAAGTGATGTGCAGTTTAAACCTGCCACACAAGGGCATTATGAAGTGGAAATCAGTATGCCTAATTATGTTTCAAAGCGTATTCCGTTAAATCTGGAGAATCTGGGTGCGGGCAAAACAAACTTTAAAGAATTTCTTGAACCAGCCCTCGACGAATACATCATACTTGTAACAGATGCTAAAGACAAGCAGATAATTACAACAGCTAAAGTGAAGGTTTTTGATGATAATAAAACTGAAATTGAGGCAAAGGTAAATCCCAAAACAGGTGAGTGGAAAACCCTGCTTGATATTACTAAAAACTATCATATAGAAATTGAGGCACCCGGATATCAGGGGGCCAGCGTTGAAATAGATGGGGTGGATATTACAAAGACGATCAAGAAACCCAGCCAGTTTATTCCTGTAAGTTTACAGAAATCTGTAGCCCAGATGGTCTCTTTTACGACTGTTGATGCTAACACAAAAGAGACCATTACAGCGAACTATAAGATTCTGAGACCGGAAGAAGAAACATTAACGGGGCAATCAGATAAAAATAACTCTTATTCTATTGAATATAATCCGAAGAAAAAGTACACAGTTGAAGTGAGTGCAGATGGGTATAAAACCACCAGTCAGGCCTTGATTATTGAACCCAATTACCCCGGCAGAGATGTAGCAAATGTGCTTTTAAAGAAATTTGAGTTACAAAGGGATAATTATAGTTTCCTGTTTAAAATTATAGACTCACAAACCAGAGAGAATATTATCAGCACCCGGATGCGGATAATCAATCTGAATACTAAACAATCTATTGCCGCGAAAATAGAAAAAGAAGGTTTTTCTGCCAATTTATCACCGGATACCGAGTACTCGATAGAAGTTGAATCAGAAGGCTATGACCAGGCTAATCAGAATATTAACCTCAAAGACCTGATTGCAAAAAAGCAGTTCTCGCAGGAAATACTACTCATTAGAAAATCGGTTGAGCGTTACAGACTGATTGTTGTTGATGAAGAAACCGATAAGAACGTGCCCGGCGCAAATCTCAGGATTTTTAATAGTAAAAACGAGCCGATTACCATTTTGACCACTGCCGTGCAATCAGAATGGCAAGCTGATTTAAAAATTGATCAACCCTATATAGCTGAAGTAAAAACGGCCGGGTATCTTGCCTATCGGGCTCCCCTATTAAAAAGCTCCAAAACGCTTTATCTGAAAATAAAGAAGGTACCTACTTCGGATATTTATTTTATGGTTACAGATGCTTATACAAAGAATATATTGCCCTCAGATTATAAATTAAGAACAGGTGCCGCCCTGGTTGAAGGGAGTATGAACCCCGAAAAGACAAGATTTAAAGCCACTTTAAGCCCAGATAAGAGCTATGAAATAGAGGTGGCTTCAGAGGGGTATCCGGCTTATAAAGAAATAGTGAATATGACCAGGGCCGTGAACAATGTGATTACAATCGAATTGAAGAAAAACGGCTATAATTTTACTTTTAATCCGATTGATGCTAAAACCAGAGAGGCAATTCCTAATGTAAAAATCAGCCTGATTGATGGTGGTAATCAGTCAGTTGCTGTGACCAATAACATAGCCAGAGCCGTTTCGCCTCAGAATTTTGAAAAGAAGTATTCACTAAATGCACAAGTAGCCGGATATAAGGTGTATAAAGAAAGTGTAGATTTAACGAATATGGCCGTAGCCAATTTCAGTCATGATATTCTGATGGAAAAAGTTGAGGTTGTACAAGCGCCTCCTCCGGTTGTAGAAAAGGCTAAGCCCGAACAGAAAACAGTAGCAAAAAAAGAAGATACACCTGCGCCCCCGGTTGAAACCCCTAAAGCACCCGAAAAGAAAGAACCTGAAAAAGCTAAGGTCGCAGTAATTGCAGATGATTATTTTAAGGGAGTTGAGGTCGGCAAAGCAATCAAACTGGAAAACGTCTATTTTGACCAGAGCCAGCCTGTACTAAAACCGCAATCGTTTGGCGAACTTGACAAGTTGGTTAGTCTTTTAAAGCAGAATCCGAAGGTAGCGATAGAGATTATAGGGCACACCGATAATGTAGGAGACCCGAGGATGAACTTGTATTTATCGGAGCTGAGAGCAAAGGCGGTATCAAATTATTTATTTAACAAGGGAATTTCGCCAAATCGACTGGTATCTACAGGTAAAGGTCAACAACAGCCGATTGCAGCCAATGATACAGAAGAAAACCGTCAGAAAAACCGCAGAGTAGAGTTTGTGGTGCGGGAAAACTAGGATTTACTCTTTTACAGTTGCCCGCCTGATTCTGTCATTGATGGCTCTGCCTAAATCTTTCTCAGGTAGCAATTCGGTATAAATTATATCAATATTCATCGTATCCAGTTGCCGCATATAAGAGAAAAGATGTTTGGCGGCCTCCCGGAAATCTCCACCCGGCGACAACAACAATTGATTTTCTAAAGGGATGCCAGGGTGATAATTCCTAAAACCCAGATAACCGATTTTGTCTTCATTGAAATTAATACCTCTGTTTTTTTCCAGAAGCACAAATTGTTTGGTTGGCGCATAGTGGCTTTTGAGCATTCCGGGTGCCAACGGGTTTGAAGAAGAATGTTCTATTACCTTTACCTTGCCCACCACGGCCTCAATTGCTTCAATTGACAGTCCGCCTTTACGGTATACAACCGCCTCATGGTCTATAAAACCCACGATGGTTGATTCAATTCCTACCTGGCAATCACCGCCATTGAGAACATATTTTATTTTTTCTCCCAATTGTTTATTTACATGGGCAGCATTAGTGGGCGAGATATACCCAAACGGATTGGCACTTGGTGCAGCCAGCGGAAAATCCAACCGGCTTAGTAATTCCAATGTTAAGGGGTGCTGAGGTATTCGTATCGCTACATTATCCAGACCGGAGGTTACCAGATCTGGTATTAGGTCTTTTCTTGGCAGTAAAAGCGTCAATGGCCCCGGCATAAATTTATCTGCTAAAGCATAGGCTCTTTCATCTATCTTGCTGATGTAAGATGGGAAACGGTCGATACTGTTTGTATGAATAATGAGTGGGTCAAAAGAAGGGCGGTTCTTTACTTCAAAGATTCTGGCAACTGCCTCTACATTCAATGCATTGCCTGCCAGACCATATACAGTTTCTGTTGGAATCCCGATTACTTCACCAGCATTCAAAAGTCTGATGGCTTCGTCTATGTCCTCTCCAATAATTGCCATTATACCAAGTCTTTTTCAAAGTAAGCCACATCGTCTTCAGGATTATAATTGTAGGGAATCGTTTCATTAAATTGCAACGATTTATACAGATTATTCGCTGATTCCAGTCTTCTCAGCGTATCCAGTTTCATTTTTTTATATCCTTTCAACCGGGCTTCATTCATTATTGTCTGCGCTAGTTTTTTTCCCAATCCCAGGCCCTGATAAGCTGGTTTTACATAAAGCCGCTTCATTTCACATATCCCTTCGTCCAGTTTCCATAAAGCTACGCAGCCTGCTCTTTCCCCATCAACTTTTGCTAAAAAAATTGAACCCTCGGGTTCGGCATATTTGGCGGGGAGTCCGGCAAGTTCTTCCTCAAAATTCTGGAAACAAAGACTAACCCCAAGGAATTTTTCATATTCACGGAATAATGCCTTTATTTCTTCCAGATCTTCTGCCGAACCGATTTTTTGGACAGTGATGTTCATTCTAAATATGTTTTTCGAATCAATTAATGAACCCTGATTTATGCATTGCTGTCGGATAGCCTGCCACTTCGTCCTGTGTAACCGACCTCAGCCAGAGTTAAGCCACTTGCAGGAACTGCCCTTCCGGCCATCTGGCGGTTTTTCGATAAAATAATCTGCTCGAATGCTGACAAACTGGTTTTCCCAGTCCCGACTTCAAGCATGGTACCTACAATGGCCCGCACCATTCCTCTTAAAAAACGGTCTGCTTTAATATGAAACAGCAGAAACTGGTCCTGTTGTTCCCAATAGGCTAATTCTATTCTACAATTAAATGTTGCTACATCAGTATGCACCTTGCTGAAACACTGAAAATCTATATGGTTTTTCAGTATCTCCCCTGCCCTGTTCATTTGCTCTATGTTCAGCGGAGCCCGGTAAAAATACGCAAAATCCTGCCAGAAAGGGGTTTTCTGCTGCGAAATCCGGTAAAGATACCTTCTGTAAGTAGCATCAAACCTTGAATGAAACTCATCTGACACCACTTCAATATGCTGAATGGCAATATCTTTCGGCAAAATGCCATTCATGGCATATATCATCTTTTCAATGTTCCGTATTGGCTCCTCTACATCAAAATGCGCAAATTGCTGATATGCATGCACTCCGGCATCGGTTCTGCTGCTCCCGACAATTTGCATAGCTTGCCTTAAAACCGTTGTCAAAGCCTGTTCAATATGCCCCTGCACACTAGGTGCGTTGTCTTGCACCTGCCAGCCATGAAAGGTGGTTCCCTTATAAGAACACTCTAATAAATATCGCATAGCGCAAAGATAAGAGCCTGCAGGGCATGTACGCAAATGTCAGGTAATTAAAAAGCAGACTTATCCCTATATTCAACAATCTTATCCACATCGTGGAACATTTTTTCCACGTCGTGGAACATTTAATTGTTTCTTAACATTAAAAGTTTGATATTTGACGCAGTAATTTTCTCTAACCACAAGCAATGGGAAAAATAATAGCAATTGCCAACCAGAAGGGAGGCGTAGGAAAAACAACCACTACCATAAATTTAGCAGCCAGTCTGGCTGCGCTCGAATTCCGTACACTCATCATTGATGCTGACCCACAGGCCAATGCTACCTCTGGTTTGGGTTTTAACCCTAAAGAAGTAGAAAACAGCATTTACGAGTGTATGGTCGATGATATACGCCCACGCGATATTATCATTGAGACTGACTTCCCGAATCTTGACTTACTGCCATCACATATCGACCTTGTAGGCGCTGAAATCGAAATGATTAATCTGCCCAAAAGAGAAGAAAAGATGAAAGAGTCGTTGATGGATGTGAAAGATATGTATGATTTTATTATCATAGATTGCTCACCATCACTGGGTTTGATAGTTATCAATAGTCTTACTGCCGCAGATTCGGTTATTGTACCCGTACAATGTGAATATTTTGCATTGGAAGGGTTAGGTAAGTTGTTGAATACCATTAAAATCATTCAGCAGCGGTTAAATCCTGCTTTAACGATTGAAGGTATCTTGCTGACCATGTATGATTTGCGTGTGCGATTATCGAATCAGGTAGTGCATGAGGTAACTACTCACTTCAGGAATATGGTTTTTCAAACCCTCATTCCGAGAAACATCCGCTTGTCTGAATCGCCGAGTTATGGTGTACCTGCCCTGGCACAGGATGCCGACAGTAAGGGAGCCATCAGTTATCTGAACCTCGCAAGAGAAATTCTGATAAAAAACGGAAAATTAGTAGCAGAAAACTGACACGTACAACAGAAGAATTAAAACAAATGTACATGGGAGGATACACAACAATGGCCCATTTAACATTAAGAAAAATATGGAATCTAAATTAGGCAACCAAAAAAAGAGCATGACGGGACTAGGCAGAGGTTTAGGCGCGTTGCTTTCAGACTCTGGTAACAGTAAGAACAATACTCCTGCAGAAACACCCATTCCCCGTCGCCTGGAAGCTATCAGCTCTATGCACGAGATAATGATTGACTCGGTTGAGACTAATCCTTTCCAGCCTCGTACACATTTTGATCAGGAAGCGTTACAGGAATTAGCAGAATCAATTAAAGTATTAGGTATTATTCAGCCTATTACTGTTAAAGAATCAAGCCCCGGCAGATATACTCTAATTTCAGGGGAACGCCGTTTGCAGGCATCAAAGCTGGCCGGATTAACCAGAATACCTGCTTATATCCGTACGGCTGATGACCAGCAAATGCTGGAAATGGCATTAATCGAAAATATTCAGCGCGAAAACCTGAATGCCATCGAAATTGCCCTGAGTTACCATCGTCTGCTAAGTGAGTTCCAGCTAAAACAGGAGGAACTTGGTGACCGTGTGGGCAAAAACCGTACTACTGTCAATAACTATCTTCGTCTGTTAAAACTACCTGATGTAATTCAGGCTGCCGTTCGTGACAACGAAATTTCAATGGGTCATGCCCGTGCCCTGATTAATATTGATAATCATGAGACCCAGATTAAGCTTTTCGGCAAGGTAGTAGAAGAAAACTGGTCGGTACGTAAGATTGAAGATGAAGTGCGCCGATTGGCTATGATGATTCCGGAAGATGATGCAAAGGGCAAACGCCAGACCTCAATAAAACAGGAGATTTCTTCGTTACAGTTCAGATTACAGGGTTATTTCGGCACAAAAGTATTGGTAAAAGCCGATGATAAGCACAAAGGAGAAATTAAAATACCTTTCACATCAAAAGATGAACTAGACAGGATTTTAAACTCAATCAAGGTAAATCAGGAATAATCCGGGTAGTATCAAACGAGCTTAAAAATTGTTAAATGGTTGTAAAAAGAAGTATAAGAACCTAATTTTGTCTCTTTATACGCAATTAAATTTTCGGAGTATGGTGCGGACTTTGGTTTTTCTTTTACTGGTTACAAATATTTCTTTTGCTCAAAAAACTGATACCCTTAGCATTATTCCCGTAAAAGCTGATTCAATCAAGAAAATAGTTATTGATTCTGCCAGAAAACTCAGTCTGGTTAATAAGTTTTTCAGGTCAGATACTGCCAAAAGAAAAAACTTTCTCAGCAGAGTTTTTAAAGCAGATTCTGCCAAAAAAGCCAATCCTGCCCGCAAAGCTCTTTTACGTTCTTTGTTATTGCCGGGTTGGGGACAAGCCACTAACAAAGAATATTGGGTCATGCCGATAGTCTATGCAGCAGCTGCAGGTGGTGTCTTTTCTTTTTATGTTAATAACGAAAGGTATAAATATTACAAGGGAGCCCTGAGTGATATTGTTCTCCGTGGCGCGACAGAAGTAAAGGTTTACCCTTATGTTGGGATAGGCTTAAAACAATCAAACGAACTGATTGGTCCGTTTACGCAGGCCCAGATTGAGCCGGTTGTTAATACCTACCGACGGTACCGGGATTTAACAGTGATAGTATTCGCCGTCGGCTGGACACTACAAGCTGTACAAGCCAATGTATCTGCACACTTGAAAACCTTTGATATGAGCGATGATATTTCGCTGAAATTCGAGCCAAGTATTCAATCAACTGCACTTGGTAATGCTATCGGGGCCAGAGTTGTTTTAAAATTTTAAATTAACCACGGATATTCTTTATTAAATATATGCGTATTGCCTTATTAGGATATGGAAAAATGGGTAAAGTAATAGAACAGATTGCTTTACAGAGAGGTCATGAAATTTCTGCAAGAATAGATATCAGTAACCGCACTGATTTATTAACGGTAAGTCCTGAAAATACTGATGCCGTAATTGAATTCAGTTCTCCTGAATCGGCCTATGGTAATCTTAAATTCTGTATGGAGTTTGGTTTGCCTACCGTATGTGGTACAACAGGCTGGCTGCAACACAAAACTGAAATTGAGAAACTATGCCTTGAAAACGAAGGGGCATTTTTTTATGCTTCCAATTATAGCATCGGAGTAAATTTGTTTTTTGAGCTCAACAAATCATTAGCGCGTTTGATGAGCCCTTATACAGAAGAATACAAGCTATCAACCAACGAAATACATCATACCGAGAAAAGAGATTCACCTAGCGGAACAGCAATTACCCTTGCGCAAGGTATTATCGAAAACCTTGGTAACAAGGTAAAATGGGTAAATAATATGATTCCGGCAGATAACGAAGTTGCTATCTGGTCGTCAAGAGAGGGTAAGGTACCCGGAACTCATGAAGTAAAATATATATCGGACGTTGACCAGATTGAAATCAAACATATTGCACACAGCCGGAATGGTTTTGCGCTTGGAGCGGTAATAGCGGCCGAGTGGCTGCAAGGCAAAACCGGAATTTTTGGTATGAATGATATGTTAGGCTTTTAAATCTTATGTTTTAAACCCTTTATAATAATATATTAAACGCGATAATCATTTAATTAAAAAATCTCCGCTCAGGAGTGAGTATATATGGCAGAAGTTCAAACAAAAGCAGAAGAAAAACCTGTTAAGAAGAAATCGGCAACAAGAGAGTGGTTCGATTCTGTGTTATTTGCAGTTGTTGCAGCAACATTAATCCGTTGGCTCTTTTTAGAGGCATATACCATTCCGACGGGTTCTATGGAAAAAAGTCTTTTGATTAACGATTTCCTTTTTGTAAGTAAATTACATTATGGTACCAGAACCCCAAAGACGATTTTACAGGTTCCTTTAACACATCAGAAAATATGGTTTACTGAAATACCTTCCTATCTTGACTGGATTCAGTTGCCTCAATATAGATTACCCGGCTTCACTCATGTTAAAAACGGTGATGTGGTAGTGTTTAATTATCCGGGTTGTCCGGAGAGACCAGATGGCTTTGGCGGTTTTGATAAATATCCGGTAGATTTAAGAACCAACTATATCAAACGTTGTATAGGTATTCCGGGCGATGTGGTGGAAGTTCGGGCAGGTCAGGTATATGTCAACAATAAGGCGTTCCCGAATCCTCCAGGAATGCAAATGGAATATGCCATTGAAGCCAACACTCTGGTGAATGAAAAGATTTTTCAGAAATACGATATTTCAGAATTTCAGCAGGACTCCAGGTTTACAGATAAAACTATTTATTATGTAAAGGCCACAGAAAAAGCTGTTCAGGGTTTGAAAACGCTTGATTTTGTAAAAAGTATTACACCTTTGATAGCGGCCAAAGGAGATACGAGTGCAGCCGAACTCTCTTTCCCTTATAATGCCCGTTTGTTTCCTTTTAATAAAGATAACACAGGACCCATCACGATTCCAAAAAAGGGAGTTACCATTCAATTAGACGAGAAAAATATTGCTATGTATAAAGGTGTGATTACCACTTTTGATGGCAATAGCGATGCTAAATATGTTAACGGGCAAATCATTTTAGATGGTAAACCCATTACCTCTTATACTTTCAAACAGGACTATTATTTCATGATGGGTGATAACCGTCATGGTTCAGACGATTCCCGTTTCTGGGGTTTTGTGCCTGAAGACCACATTGTTGGTAAGGCCGTGTTCATCTGGATGTCAATAGATAAAGATGGCACCTTCCTGAACAAAATCCGCTGGAGCCGTTTGTTTAGTATTATCAGATAAAAATACAGCCATAATAAACCAGTATTTTTTATTAATACCTATAAGATAAAATTTTGGCAGTCATAAAATAACAAAGGCAACCTTGAAGGTTGCCTTTGTTATTTTATGACTTTTAATTTGAGGTAATAACTCATTAAAAATCACCTTTTAATAAAATTTCTCCTTAAAATCGCCTTGGATGAATCAATTTTCGACCGTTCGGCTACATTTTTGTATCTACCTACTATAAAAAACTATGTAAATTTGGCAAATACTTATATTTAGTAAACAGGGATATTGCTATTTAAAATCATTTTTTTACTTTTGATAACCCTGTAAAATTACATCTTTCTAAACCATCTTAAAAATGCAAAAGACAAAAACAAAATTAACTCCTTTTGGTAGACTAACTATTGCTATTCTGATTGTAGCCGGGCTTTGGGGACTAAAATGGCTGATTTTAGACAGTGGCTATGTAATGGAAAAATCCAGCACACAATCACAGGATATTGGGAAAATCGATTTACCTACTGCTCCAAAAAATGCTGCTTCATCAGTTGCTCCTGTTGAAATGCCCACTGACGAGCCTGCAAATATAAGTTCACCCGAAATAAGATGGATGCTTTGGGCATGGAATGCGCAAATGGGTGCCATATTTGCCAATGGTGGCGCTAAAACTACGAAAGGCTCAATTATGGAAAAGAAGGGTATTAATCTTAACCTTATCAGACAGGACGAGGTACCTCAAATGCAGGCCAACTTAGTAAAATTTGCATCAGAATATAAAAATAACCCAAATACAACTGAAGGTGTACAGTTTGTTACTATTATGGGCGATGGAGCGGCAGCGTTTCTTTCCGGAGTAAATCCTGAGCTTGAAAAATTAGGAAATGATTACAGAGCCCAAATTATATACACTTGTGGAAAATCGTTGGGTGAAGACAAATTTATGGGTCTCCCATCATGGAAAGAGAATCCGCAGAGTGCAAGAGGGGGGCTGACGGCCGCAGTACTACGTGACGGAGACTGGAATATTGTTGTGAAGTGGTGCGGTGATAATGGAATTCCGGTGAATCCTGATGAAAAAACCTACGACCCGAACGCAATGAATTTTGTAGCTGCCGATAGCTACCTAGATGCTTCAGAAAAATATATTACCGGTTATTCTGAAGAACGTCAGGTAGTGGCTAATGGTAAACCAACAGGTGAAACAAAGAAAATATCTGTGAATGGCGTTGCAACATGGACACCCGGTGATGTTAACGTAGCTGAGAAGAAAGGAGGGTTAGTTTCTATTGTATCTACTAAAGAATACCGTAGCCAAATGCCATGTGTATTAATTGGTATAAAAAAATATATGGAGGATAACCGTGACAGAATCGAAAAACTAATCGAAGGCATTGCTGAAGGTGGTGACCAGGTTAAATCTTATTCTACTGCATTAGAAAAAGCAGGAGAATTATCAGCAAAAGTTTATAATGAAGCAGATAAAGCCTATTGGGTAAAATACTATAAAGGCACTCAATCGGTAGATAATCAGAAACTTGTAGTTGAATTAGGAGGTTCTGCTGTGCATAACCTGGGTGATAATATGGAGATTTTTGGATTAA
>CALRLN020000059.1:0-16325 GCA_943368675.1 Chitinophaga pinensis
ATAGATTCAGGCGAGGGCCCGATGAAGATAAGCCCTGCTTCTTTCACCGCCCTCGAAAATTCTGCGTTCTCAGAAAGGAAACCATAACCGGGATGAATGGCATCTACACCAAGACTTTTAGCTACTTCTATGATTTTATCGCCTAGCAAATAAGATTCTTTAGAGGGCGGAGGTCCAATGCATACGGCTTCGTCGGCATATTTTACGTGTGGGGCATTTCTGTCTGCCTCCGAAAAAACCGCTACTGTACTGATTCCCATTTCACGGGCGGTCCGCATCACACGAAGCGCAATTTCTCCTCTGTTGGCTACAAGAATTTTTTTGATGGTCGGCATATTTAAACGCTATCAGATAGTTTGTTTTGAACTACGAAGTAACGGTAAAATCTTATTTATTTTTGAATATTTAATTAAAAATCATGGATATTTTTTATAAAAGCTTTCCCGGTATCCTAAACCGTTTGTTATCATTCCAAATTATTGATACTTTTGTTGAAAAAATGAAGAGTTCTTCATCATTTTATTGTTAATTTAATCAGGCAATTAATAATTGCGTTCCTCCAATTACTCTTACCATAATGGCAAAAGATATTTTTGACAAAACAATTAGCGATTTAGGATCTATCGGCACAGCAGCAAAACAGCTTAGCGCTCACCACTATTATTCTTTCCCAAGACTTACCGGCGAACTTGGCCCACATATGGAATTTAACGGCAAACCTGTATTGAACTGGTCGTTAAACAACTACTTAGGATTAGCCAATCATCCGGAAGTACGTCAGGCAGACACACAAGCCACAGAGCAATACGGACTAGCCTATCCGATGGGAGCCAGAATGATGACGGGTAATACTGAATTGCACGAGGCTTTTGAGAAAGAACTGGCGGCGTATGTTGGTAAAAAAGACTCGTTCTTATTGAATTATGGTTATCAGGGTGTAATGTCGGTGATTGAATGTATCGTTGACCGCCGTGATGTGATTGTGTATGATGCTGAAAGCCATGCCTGCCTTATCGACGGTATCCGCTTGCACAAAGCCAAAGGTGGCGAATACTACAAGTATGTGCATAATGACATGGAGAGTCTGGAAAAAAACCTTATCAGAGCTAGTAAACTGGCTGAAGAAAGAGGTGGTGGAATACTCGTAATTACCGAGGGGGTATTTGGTATGTCGGGCAAGGTAGGTAGCCTGGATAAAATTGTTGAGTTAAAGAAAAAATACAGTTTCCGTCTATTGGTTGATGATGCCCATGGTTTCGGAACAATGGGTGCCACAGGTGCAGGTGTTCCTGAGCATTTTGGTGTGCAGGATGAAGTAGATTTACACTTCTGTACATTTGCCAAATCAATGGCAGCTATCGGAGCATTTATTGCAGCTTCACCAGAGGTAGTAATGTTCTTGAAATATAATATGCGTTCGCAGACCTACGCAAAAGCATTACCGATGCCGTATGTATTAGGTGGCATGAAACGCCTTGAGTTAATCAAAAAACATCCTGAATTCAAAGAGAACCTTTGGACGATTGTGAGAGCTTTACAGGACGGTTTTCGTGCCCGTGGCTTCGATATCGGTGATACTACATCACCTGTTACACCAGTGTTCCTGCATGGAAACTATGACCTGCCAACAGTTACGAATCTGATTCGTGACTTGAGAGAAAACATGGGTATTTTCTGCTCAGTAATTATTTATCCGGTAGTACCAAAAGGCGTAATAATGTTACGTATTATCCCGACAGCCTCACATACGCTGGAGGATGTGGAATATACATTGAATTGTTTCGACAAAGTACAGGCCAAGTTAAAGGCAGGCGAATATGCGCCTTTGGCATTAGCCTGATTTAAGGCAAAAACGCCATTTTCAGGCACTACAGGCAACATTTAATAGTAGAATACGTTAAAAAGTCAGGCTAAAACCTGACTTTTTGCTTTTTTTTTCAAAAAAGCCCATTTTTTGATGGTATTTTTTATAGAAAAATTTGTAATATTCATCAATCTATCTAACTTGCATTAGTTTATTTGGTATTATAAGTAGATAATTTCATTCATTAACCAAATCCGTTACAATTACTATGAACAAGTACAAAGAACTCAGTGACCTTGTTGCTTCATTAGCAGGAGATTTTGACAAATTTTATGATAAAGGCAACAAAGCCGCTGGCACAAGAGTAAGAGCCGGTATGGCACAGTTGGCGGCTTGGGCAAAAGCTACAAGAGCCGAAGTACAGTCCATAAAAAATGGTGAATAAAAACACTTTTGTTTTTAAGATTTGATATAAAGAGATAAGCTCAGAATAAAAGAGCTTATCTCTTTATATTTTTTCAGGGTGCATCAAAGTTGCCAGACCTCTGATAGTACGTCGGGAAGTACCCTTGATAAATACTTCACCTGTTATCTGGGCAATATGCTTTTCACGGTCAACCGTCATTACTGTGAATACTACTTCATAGTCGGTATCAACAAACATAGGGAAAAGATACTCAGTTTCCTGTTTCATATATACCGACCCCTCACCCGGAAACTCCATGCCCAATATGCGTGTAAACACACTACTGCTCAGGTGCCCATGAATAATAGGACGTTTAAACCTTGTCTTAGCAGCATAATCAGGATCGAGGTGTAGCGGGTTTTTGTCTCCTGTTACTTCGGCAAATTTCTGTACATCTTCCTGCGAAAAGCGGAATTCGTATTTGTAAGTATCTCCAATTTCTAAAAGCATAATAATGTTTTTTTTGAAATAATGTGCAAAGATAGGAATTAGTCTATTATTAATTCCAGCCACCGGCTAGGCGTTGTAATAATTTTAATTCTCAATTTAATTTTATTGAGAACAATAGCCTCTCAAATCGGTGACTGAGCGGAGCCGAAGTCCCGATTTAGTAAAGGCCTAAGAGCACTTATTTGTTGAACCTAGTAAGTCCGCAGACGTAAATAAAAAATATCTATGCGGTTCATTTGCTACCAAATAATATCACTGCGAACGGGACGTTCGCGCCACAATTTAAAAGAGGCGAACCAATCAATAGTTCGCCTCCTAAAATAAACTCTACAACTAATCAATTCTCTCCTCCCTGCACGTCGTCGTTTTTGATACCGCGTTTGTTCTTTTTGATTGATTCTTTGAGTTTACCGAATTTATAATTCAGGCTGATGTTGAATGACCTGAAATAATTTCTTTGCTCACTGTATTGCAGGAAATCAGGGCCAAAAGAATCTCTAATATTTCTTCTGAATTTATTAAATGGGTTATTAAAAGAGGCTGAAAACGACAATTTGTCTTTTACTACGTCTTTATTGACACTGGCCGAGTAGCCAAAGAAGTGATTGGTTTTTTCCTGAATATTAATGTTTGGGCCATTATAATTAATATTGACATTTACACGCCAGTTTTTCTCTAATCTATAGCCTGATGAAAGATTGGCCCCATACATAAGCCCTTTATTTTTGATGAGTTTACCATTAATAATACCCTCTGTCATGGCATAGGCCATTCTGGGGTTGATGCTCATACTCCATTTTTTTGTAACAGGATAGTTAAAATTGACCATAACCATTGGTAATAATTTAGCTTTACCCACATTGCCAAATGAAGAGCGCGTAATTTTGGTAGCCGGGTCATAAACAATGACAGGGAAAAACATATCTTTAATAAATGTATGTCCTACACTAATACTGAAAGAACTTTTACCTGACCAGTTGTATCCAATATTAATATCATTGAGAACAGAAGGTTTCAGTTCAGGATTACCTGTGCGCTCGAAACTTGGATTCGAACGATCAATAAAAGGATTAAGTTGATAAATATTAGGTCTTCTGATTCGTTGCGTATAACCGAAGTTCAGACCGGATTTTTTGAATTTCCGGTTGATTGAAATCGTAGGAATGACATTAAAATAATTCTGACTTACTTTTGAATTGGTAGTAGCAAAGTCAGCATCCAGCACAGTTTGCTCCACTCTTACACCTGCCTTAACACCCCATTTCTTGAAATTGTATTGATAGGTATTATAGATTCCGTAAATATTCTGTGTATTAGAAAATTTATTGCTGAGTTCGTCTAAAATCTGATAATTATCGGTATCAGAATTGTAGGTGCGATATTCAAAATTACTCTTATTATCTCTAAGGATGCCTTTTATACCTGCTTCTATAGTAAGTTTTTTGATTGGGTGTACATAATCAACCTGTACAGTATGTTCTGAAAATAGCTGGTCATTCAGTTGGCGATAATTGGGTAAATCATAGTTGATACGCTCCGAAATACCAATTACATTATCTTGCCCGCTTTCAAAACCGTAGTATCTATAAGAAAATGTGAGCAAACGGTTCTTGTCTGCCTTGAAACCCAACTGATAGTTCAGCGCTGCATCAAAGCCTGAACCTGTGCCATTGCCTGTATTATTGAGGAAATAACGTTGTAAGATTTCACTGCCTTTTGTCAGGTCTGAACTCTGGCTGCCTATCGCATCATTCATATTGCCGTTGATGTTAAATTGCCCTGAAATAAGGTTCAGACTATCCAACTCATAACTTAGTTCCAATCCCAGATAGCCGCTCCGGCTTTTTGACTCGTTGAACGCACGTTGGTCGAGTGTGGTTGAAGATTCACCAAAAGTATTTCGGGTAACGAAGGTGGCATATTGAGGATTATTATAAACATTACCGCCGCCAAAAGCTGAGAGTCCCCATTTACCCATTTTAGCAGAAAGTGACCCACCAATGCCGGGGCCACCCACAGGAAAACGTTCGCTAAGATTTAAACTGCCATTATAGCCATTCGTTACATTTTTATTAGTGATTATATTAATAATACCTGAAAGGCCTTCAGCATCGTATTTGGAAGGAGGTGTAGTAATCACTTCAATGCGTTGGATAGATGAAGCAGGCATACTTCTCAATATATCTTTATAACTCCTTTCCACCATACTTGATGGCTTACCATTAATCAATATCTTAAAGTCAGTATTTCCCTTCAGTTGTATATTATCTTCGGCATCAAGGGAGAGATAAGGCACTTTTCTCATCATATCGAGTACACTGAATACTTTGCTTTCAGGATCCGCCTGTGTATCGTAAGAGATACGGTCGACCTCCTGTTTTACTATTTGTTTAGTGGCACTCACCTTTACTTCTTTCAAACCGAGTGCTTCTTCAGTAATAAATATTTTGCCTAAATCAAGAATGGCTTTGGTTGAATCAGACAAATCGGCGGATATAGTTTTTCCTTTATACCCAACCCCTGATATGACTAGATAATATTTATAAGGCTTGAGTCCGGTAAATCTGAATGAGCCATCCGTTTTAGAATAATCTACTTTTACTGATACATTTTTGTCTTTCATGAGTGCAACCGTAATAAAATCAGGATTTTTCTGTGATACTGAATCGACAAGAACCCCGATAATTTGCTGGCCTTTTGATGCATTTTGTGCACGGGCATAAGTGGAGAGTAGCAAACCTGCCAAAGCAAGCGTGCCCATAAGTAAGAGCTTTTTCATGTGTTTTTATTCTTTTTTGTATTTATAAGGCAATAGTTTTCCATCAGAGCAAAATGCCCTTAAAATTTTCACTAATGACTATTTAAAGCCAGGTAGCGAAGAACTCTTTATTGGTGATACGGTTTAGTGATTTTAATCTATAGACAGCACAAATATATAATAAGGTACTTTGTAATGCAAGGTAATATGTAATTTATTTCTTGTATTAATTTGAAAAGGATTATAACCCATTAGATGCAGGTTAGTGGAAAAAGTTACAATATAATCTGTCATTTAGAAGTTTACAGGACTTTCAACTACCTACCCCAAAAAAGTTGCCGATATGGTAGGTAGGTGCCTTTTTGAACGACAGCCGCAACAATTGAGATTCTGATATTACTTGATGCCATTTTATAGTAGTTAAATTAAAAATATTAAACAAGTTCACTATCTTAGCCTTGTAAAAACTATTCAATCTAAAATTCTATGACCCATTCGAAAAAATTACTTTACCTATTATGCTATTTTCTGATTTTTAACCTCTCTGCACAAGAGAATATTCCGCTACCCGAACACCCAAGACCTGATTATGAAAGAGCAGACTGGCAAAACCTGAACGGAAACTGGGCCTTTGAATTTGATAAAAATGATGTGGGCGTTGCTCAAAAGTGGCATTCTTCTGCCAAGCCTTTTACCAAAACTATAAGCGTGCCATTCCCGTGGGGTTCGCCACTATCAGGTGTGAAAGACGAGGCAGATATAGGGTGGTATAAAAAGTCAATCACGGTTAGTCCATCATGGAAAGGCAAAAGGGTATTTGTTACTATCGGTGCTTCGGACTGGGAGACAACCGTCTGGCTTGATGGCAAACTATTAGGGAGTCACAAAGGCGGCTATACACCGTTTTCGGTTGAATTGACCAATGTAAAATATGGAACAAAACAAAATCTGGTCATAAGAGTAGATGATAAACGCCGAGATTTTACTTTATATGGCAAGCAAGGCTACGGCAATGCCCGTGGCTTGTGGCAGACTATCTATCTGGAGGGCCGTGGACAGAATTATATTGATGCCGTGCATTTTACGCCTGATATTGATAAATCAGAAGTAAAAGTAACTACCTATCTGGCTAAACCTGCTCCACAGGATATTGCTCTATGGGTAGGTATAGATGGTATGGAAATCACCGCTACTAATGTAAGCTTTCCCAAAGGGCAAACTGAATATTCGTTTACGATTCCGATGCCGTCAGCGCATCTATGGGATTTAGAAAATCCTTATTTATATAATGCGACTGTTAAACTGGGGGACGATGAAGTAAAATCTTACTTTGGTATGCGCAAGATTTCGACTGTGAATCTGCCAGGTACCAATTATAAATACATAGCCTTGAATAACAAGCCTGTGTATATGCAACTGGCGCTCGACCAATCTTATCATCCGGAGGGCTTTTATACTTTTCCGACCGATGAGTTTATGAAGAATGAGATATTGATAGCCCGTAATATTGGTTTGAACGGTATCCGTACGCATATCAAAGTAGACGTGCCTCGTAAATTGTATTGGGCTGATAAACTGGGTGTATTGGTGATGTCTGACCTGCCAAACAGTTGGGGGCAGCCGGATAAAAATGCGCAGCAGGAGTCAGAATACACCCTGAAAGAAATGATTAAGCGTGATTATAATCACCCGGCCATTTTCTCATGGATTACCTTCAACGAAACCTGGGGTTTACGTACCAAAAAAGAGGTGAACGGTAAGGTTGAGAATATCTATACCCCTGAAACCCAAAAATGGGTAGCATCGGTGTATCGTCTGGCTAAATCTTTAGATGGTACGCGTCTGGTAGAAGATAATTCTATTTGCTGTGGTGCAGGGCACACCGAAACCGATATTAACTCTTGGCACGAATACCTACCGGGTTGGGAGTGGGAAAACCATCTGAAAATGATTGATGAAAAAACATTTGTAGGTAGTGATTTCCATTATGAAAAAGGATACAAACAAACCGATGTACCTAATATCAATTCAGAATGTGGGAATGTGTGGGGTTATGAGGGCAGCACCGGCGATTGCGACTGGAGTTGGGATTACCACCGTATGATTAACACTTTCAGAAAATATCCTAAAATAGCCGGTTGGTTATATACCGAACACCACGATGTAATTAATGAATGGAACGGCTATGTGCGTTTCGACCGCAGCGAGAAAGATTTGGGATTGCAGGATATGGTACGCGGAATGAGTCTGAAAGACTTTCATGCCCCGTTTTATATCTCAACAGGTAACGAAATCTCAAAAACAGTTCAACCCAATGAGGTGATTACTGTGCCATTATATGCCTCATTCATGACTGACAGAACCGATGTGGGTAATAAACTGACATTGAAAATCAGCATGTATGGCTATGATGCTTTAGGACAGGAAAAAACCTGGAACAGTATGGAACGAACCATAGATTATAAACCCTGGTTACAAAAGGCTTTAGACCCCATAGATGTGAAAATGCCTAATGAAAAAGCTGTAGTAACGATGGCAATGGTATTGGTTGATAATGCAGGTAATGAATTGCATCATAACCTCATGAATTTTATTGTTGATGCCCCGACTCCGAATGAAATTGTGCTTTTATCCGGGAAAAAGGCAAGATTGGTAAGCGTTGAGCCTAAAAATCTTAAAAACGCCAGGTGGTCATTGAAACAGTGGGATGTACTGGATGGCCTGAAAGTAAACGGCGCAGGAAACGGCTATTTTGAATATGCCTTTAAAATACCAAACAATATCGACCTGAACAATGTAGAAAGTGTAGCATTTGTGGTAGAGGCAGGAGCAAAACAACTTTTTGCCAAGGATATGGATAAAAAACTGAAAGGAAACGAAAACTGGATGTTAGGTGCCATTGCCGACCCGGTACAAAATCCGAATGCCTATGCTATGACTGATACGAAGAAATTCGCAAGCTCGGTGGCAATAAGTGTAAATGGGGTTTTTGCCGGACGTTATGATTTGCCAGATGACCCTGCCGACCATCGTGGAGTATTATCATGGCATAATCAGTTGAAGGATAAGAAACTGCGTGAAGCTGGATCTTATGGCTATCGTTTAGGCGTGAATATACCTCTGAAAGCGATTGAGGAAGCCAGAAAGACAGGTGAGATAGTAGTAAGAATGGAAGTGCCTGAAAGCATGAATGGCGGTCTGGCGATTTATGGTGACAAGTTTGGTCGTTATCCGCTGAACCCGACTGTGGCATTTGTATTGAAATAAGCAAAATTAAAATGGGCATGCACCGGAAAACATTGCATGCCCATTTTGTTTACTATATATACTAAGTGGTTAATTCTGCTTTGGAGTTGGAGTACCCTGCTCGCCCGGAAGGATAATCACCGTTGGAGGAGTGGTTGAGGCCTTTCTCGGGTTAGCTACCGGAGCTAAACTCTGCGCAGGCGCATTAGTAGTCTTAGTGTTCTGAACAGGCTCTGCTACCATAACCGGCGCATTATCAGGCACACCCGTATCTTTTATAGATGCCTCGCATTGCTTGATGGTTACTGCTATTGATTCATCCATCAGGCCCTCTCTGATAGCCTGGTGATAAAACATAATCGCTCTTTTAAGCATATCTGCGGTAGCCTGCGGTGTGGTTTGTCTCCACGCCAGGCGCTGTAATTCAGCTCCCTGTGCAAGGGTTATTTTAGGCAACTCTCCACGATTGGGGTCATTAGGGTTAATACTAATAAGCTCAATCAGATTGGTTTTAGCAGGCTCATACTTGCGGATGGCATTATAATCTTTGAATTTTTTTGTCAGATAAAGCGCATGAGACGAATTAGCTACCTGATCAGAAATTTTGCTTTCCGATTGAAATTCAGGTAATTTAGCGCATTCACGATAACGGAAAAACGCATCCCAATAGCGGCCGGCTTTAAAATATTCATCAGCCTCTTGTAACAGATAAGTACGTGATGTTTGGCCAAAAGCTGAAATAGAGAACAAGGTTGTTCCCAATATCCAGGCAAAAAAACGTAAAGTCTTCATAAGAAAACAGATTTATAGTTATAGCGGTTTGTTTATTGCTTACTGTTGATTAAACGTCGATAATAGAAAAAAAATTGAAAAAAACCGTTAAAAATTAATTAAAAATTTTGAGCCGCCTGAGTGACGAAATATCAGACTTTATTCAACAGCATAGTAATACAACATTTCTATACAATTTTGATGCCTTTCCTATCTCTCCTTTTACTTATATTTTTCTGCCTGAAAAACGATTAATCATTCACTGTGTGTCTTTAGAGCCACAAATAGAAGACGGTTCTTTTTTTCAGCATCTAAGCATCTTGTTTGCTCAGCAAGGCTTACGGATTATCCACCTATGGGAAGATGTATGGTTCACACAACAGGCTATCGTACAATCAAGGTTATTGTCGGCTTTGGGCATATCGGCCAGGATTCCCGCAAGACTTACCCGGAGCAGGCGTATCGATAAAACAGTATCAGATAAATTTCTTGCCGAAAATCATTTGCAGGTTCTTACAGGTGCCAGATTCAAATACGGATTGTATCTACCTGAGCGGTATTTCAGGGTTATACAAGCAGAGAAAAATAGTTTCACTCAGGCCATTTATAATTCATCAGATAGTAATAATGAGCTGTTAGTTGCAGTGGCTTCTTTCAGTAATGCCAGAACGTTTTTGCGTGAAGGTGTTTCGTACAGAAGTTTTGAGCTGATTCGCTTTGCCAATCTGAAAGGTTTTACTGTGGTGGGTGGTTTTGATAAATTATTGCAGGCTTTTATAAGAGAACATGAACCTGATGATATTATGACCTATGCTGATGCTGACTGGTCGGATGGGGCTAGTTATGAGAAATTAGGTTTTGAACGAATGGGTTTAACACCGCCGCAATCGTTTGGACTGGATGCGGAATTAAGAAGAATAAGGAAAGGAAACGAGCGTAAAGCAAGCCAAAAAAGAGTGTGGAACGCAGGGAGCTGGAAGTATTTATTAAAACGAAAGTAATGGAAACTCAACAAAAACTGATTGTCATCCTCGGCCCGACTGCATCCGGCAAAACAAAACTGGCAGTCGATCTGGCGGCTAAAACAGGAGGAGAAATTATCAGTGCTGATAGCCGACAGGTGTACAGAGGTATGAACATTGGCACAGGCAAAGATTATGAAGAATACCAACATCTTTCGGGGCAGCAAATTGCACATCATTTAATTGATGTGGTGGAGGCTGGAGAAGAATACCATGTAGCGCGTTTTCAGCAAGATTTTCAGCAAGCATATCAGCATATAATTGCAAGAGGCAAGACCGCCATTTTATGCGGGGGAAGTGGCATGTATATTGAGGCAGTATTAAAAAACTACCAACATACGCAAATACCCATTTATGGTGTATTTCGGGAGGAATCAGAAGAAAAAGATTATAGTGAATTACTGAATTTGTTTAAGCAGGAATGCGGAGAATTTTACCCTGATGCGGATACCTCTACTAAAAAACGATTAATCAGAGCGATTGAGATTGCCCGCTACCTAAAGGATAACCCACAAAGCCTGGCAACAGATAAGCCTTATGATGCCATGATTTTTGGCATAGCGATACCGGCAGAAGTACGTCGGGAAAGGATTACCAGTCGTTTGCAGATGCGTCTGAGAGGCGGAATGATTGAAGAAGTAAAACACTTAATGAATACAGGTTTAAGCGCTGAGAAGCTGATTTTTTATGGGCTTGAGTATAAGTTTATCACAGAATATCTGACAGGTATAACAGAATATGAAGATATGGTAAAAAAGCTCGAAGTGGCTATTCACCAGTTTGCCAAGCGACAAATGACCTTTTTCAGAAGTATGGAAAAAAAAGGCTTAACGATTCACTGGCTTAATGGCATGGATACTGTAGAAAATCTGACAAATCAGATAATTAAACAGATTCAGGATAACACTATGTAGAAAAACGCTGATTCTTACCTATTTTTGTTTGTAAATAATTGTAATACAGATGAAGCATTTGATAGTATTGTTTTTACTTTGCTTAATTACCCGACTTACTTTTGGGCAAAAGATATTGGTATTTTATGATACTGCCAATACAACAGCATTGAAGGCATTCACCGAAACCGCATCATCAAAGAAAATAATAACAGATACTACTTCGAATCCGGCACTTTTTACTGAAAATACCCTTAAAAACTATTATGCTATTGTTTTTCTGAATACTTCGGCCAATCGGCTGAATTTCAGAGAAGCCGCCGAACTGCAAAGATTTATCCAGGCAGGGGGCGGGTTTATTGGAGTCGGGAAGGCTGCAGAGCGCCCATATAAATGGCTTTGGTATGAAAGAATCCTGGGTGGAGATCTTGCCGAAAATCAATTACAAAATACTGTACAATTAAGTCTGATTACCAATGCAAACATAGGCAAAACGGCTCTGCCACCGCTTTGGAAAATCAATGATAAACCATTGGTTTTTAACAATCTGCCTACCCGCAGCAAACCCGTATTGCTTGATGTAATGGGTAAAACCTGGGCATGGTATTATACTACTGACGAGGGGGGAAAGCTGTTTTATACGGCTTTGGGTGTAGAACCTTCTGCCTACACTAGCCCTGATTTCATTAACCATATCTGGGCGGGTATTGAGGAAGTATCGGCAAAAACTTTGCCTGACTATGTAAAAATTGCCGGAAGTGCACTGCCTGAAGAAAAGAACTTCTTAAAGATAGTTCTGGCAGAAGATTTAGAGAACCCTCTGGCTTTGGCTACTTTGCGAAATATGAATGTGCTTCTGGTACAAGAAGATGGTAACGTAAAAATTTACGAGCCTGCAAAAAGGAAAACCAGATCGATAGGTAAAATAGACGTACCAAAGCTGAAAGGTATCAGATTAGACCCTGAATTTTATCAGAATGGCTATATCTATACTTTTTCTGAGACTGCCCCGGATGAATATAAAATTGGTCGCATGCAAATGATAGGCGACTCTTCTGTTACAATGACAGATTTTACAAGCCAGTCCAATAATCCATTAGTAAAAACTGCCGTATATGATTTTGAGCGATACGCCAAAAGCCCTTATCGGTTACCTAAGTATTTTGATAAAAAAAATTTCAGGTTTGACAATGAACAAGGAATGATACTTGAAACGCTCGACGGGGATGGGAATGTGAAGAACATTGAGCCTTTTTTGTCAGACATGAAGTTTAATTTCATCAAAGACTTGTCATTTGGGGCCGATGGTGCCTTGTATTTTTTAGAAGATAATCAGTTGAAGAAAATAGATTATTCGGAAGTAAACCGAAAGCCAATTGCTATTGCTTCGGCAGATGTGCTAACCGGGAATGTGCCTTTGAAAGTAAAGTTTTCGTCGGAAGGCTCAATTGATTACGATAAAAATGATAAGGTCAGCTTTGAGTGGAATTTTGACGGAGTCAATCAATCAACAGAGGCTAACCCTGAATTTACTTTTACCAAACCCGGAACCTATGATGTAAAACTAAAAGTAAGAGACAATAACGGAGATTCAGCCGAAACCACAGTAAAAATTCAGGCAATAAAAGCACAAGTTAAGGGCAGAAAAAAATAATCGCCCTTCCCAGCAGAAGAAAGGGCGATTGTTCATGGCTATTTAGTTGGAATTTCAATAATAAAAGTTGTATTGGGTATTGCACCTTCTGTACGGCAACTTAGTTTTTCACCTACGTTTTTCACCAGTAAGTGAATCTTCATATTTGTATAATCGCTTTGTTTCTGAATCAGATCTTCAATCTGTTTGAATACAAACAGGGGTTTGACCTGTATGGTTTCAGTATCGAGATTGGTTTCTATTTCCTGAAAGACCTCCAGTCTTTCGCCCAGCCGTTTTTTCTCTAATTCAAGGTACAGGATTACAGTTTCTATTTCCCGGGCTAAAGAGATATTCTTTTGTTTGGAATTAAAAGAGATAGATCTGAGCAGGTTGCTGAACTCGGTCAGGTATTGGGCAGCTTCCATAGGGCTATGCACTAATACATACTGCTTGATTGAGTTAAGATTACTGTATAGAAACTGTGGATTACCCATAACATTCTCCAATTCCTGTATTTTGCCGACAATATGAGATTCTCTTTTATTCTTTAAATAGGTTGTCAGACTCCATAAAAAACTGACCAGCAACAACAATCCCATTGCTACATACAAAAACACATTCATTATCACTAACAAAAGAGGGAGGTAAAAAAAAATCATAGCGATTGTTGTTTCGGCTTTATACAAAGCTATTCAAATGCCTGTACGCTGTAAAGGCACAATTAGTATTTGGGTGATTTTGCAGTATATCTGGTTGTTTTGAGCGGGTATTTGGAGAGGTTGAAAATTGGGATAACTAATGCCTTCGGAGTTATATGGTCGAAGGCATTGATTAAGATAGAAGCTGCTAAGAATAATAATCAAGTCAATAAAAATCAGGACGAAATCACTCAGTCAATATCTCCAGATTCTTAATCTTAGTGGGAAACCAGATACGCATTTCTCCTTGTCCACGGTTTGAACGGGCATAATAGGGGATAAGCACCAATGGCTGGGTAGTAGTGCTGACCGTGAAATCATCAAGAATATTGATTGCCTGTGCTGTACCTTTCAAAGTCATTACACCATTCAGTAAACTGGCTTGATAGATTGGTTGGAACTGTTGTTTTTCTGGTACAATGAGGTTTGAAGTATGGCCATTATTATCAGCAAATTCAGCACAATATACAATAGGGCCGTATTCAATGGCTATTTTGCCGATGTCGTCTTTTACTTTGGCATTGGCTATGGTCTGGCGAACCTCCATCGGTAAGTCCATCTCTATTAGGTCTCCTTTTTTCCAGAGACGGTCAATGACCACATATCCATTATCGGGTTTTAGTTCTAAAGGTTGTCCATTTACTTTTACAGAAACTTCCTTCACTAATGTGCCTTTATAAGCATACAAATCAGTCGGGAATGCCTGATTTCTTGCCCAGCCAGGTATGCGTACATACATGGCATATGACAAGCCTTTTTTATTCTGAGGCTCAACAGTAATTTTAATATTACCTTCCCACGGATAATTGCTTACCTGGCTAATGGTTACATTTTCTTTAGGGGTAACCTCCAGCGTTGTGCTATTACTCACAAAAAGATTGACATATACCCGATTATCTTTCTGTGCATAAATATAGCCCGGAATGGAAGGCATAAAACGGCAGATATTGGTAGGGCAACACGAACAGGTAAACCAGGGGGAGCGCTTATTCTCACCGCTCAACTTACCGTTTTTAACAACATACTCCATTGGATTTTCGTAATTGAAAGACTTACCATCAAGACCGATGCCACTGATTAACCCATTATAAAGCGTACGCTCTAATATGTCAATATACTTAGAGTCGCCATACATCATAAACATCCGGTGATTCCAGTAAACACTTGAAATAGCAGCGCAGGTTTCGCAATAAGCGCTATGGTTTGATAACTCATAGTCCGGCCCGAAGCCTTCCCAGTTGCCTGCCTGTCCTAGTCCTCCTGTTATATAAGTTTTTTTGGTGAAGGCGTTCTCCCATATCTTTGTGATGGCAGTCAGGTATTCTAAATTATTGGTCAGTGATGCTACATCAGCCATACCTGCATACAGATACCCTGCCCTTACCGAGTGTCCAACGGCTTCGGTTTGTTGTACTACCGGAATATTATCCTGCCAATAAGCACCCGTTTGCCAAACTGTAGCGTCTTTATCTCCTGTTTTCTTTTCATAGTTTCGATGGCCGCGGCAATCAATAAAGAACTTTGATAAATCGAGGTAGTCTTTTTTACCGGTAATTCTATACAGTTTGACCAATCCTATTTCAATTACCTGATGCCCCGGTGCCACTGCTTTTTTTCCCGGCCCGAAAACCGTTAGTAAGTGGTCTGCATTTTTGATAGCAATATTGAGCATATTCTTCTTTCCGGTAGCCATATAATGTGCTGAAGCCGCTTCGTAGAAATGCCCCATATTATATAGTTCATGGCTTAGTTCATGTTCTTTTTCGTAGCGTTCTTTGCCAATCCAGGGATGGCTCGTATCGCCCATTGTGCGGGTAGTGTACAGGTAGCCATCTGGCTCTTGCGCTTTGCCTATAAGTGTAATCAGAGAGTCGAGATAGGTATCCAGTTTAGCATCATATTTTACATGAAGCGAATAGGATGCTCCCTCAATTATTTTGTAAATGTCTGAATCATCAAATGGATAAGTTGTACAGAGTTTACCAGTATGCGCTACTGCCTGCTCAAAGTTTTTGATGCGACCGGTTTCTTTTGATTTCTGAAATGACCACGGAATAGTAACAGTACGGTTGATTTCCAGTTTTGGCAACCAGAAATTGTCATTGAGTTTTACTTTTGTAAAAGGCACACTGGTATAGGGATAATCTTTCTGAAATTGTGCGAAAGAAACCAGACAGATAAAACTGAAAAAGATTATATTGGCAATCCGTTTCATAGGGATGTATGTAGTTGAGAGTATGTGATTTTTGTCTTAAACAGCAGCCGGAATTTATAAGTCCGTACTATTCAATTTTACTATTTCTTTTGCCTTTATGGCATTATCCAAAGTTATCCATCCATGAAAAGTTTTTCCGACAGTAAATTCAGCATAGCATATTTTATTAAGTCCATCTGTCACTTCATAAATTTCGTTTATAAGTACTAACCTGTTCGACCAGTCAGCACTCAATCTGAATTTTTCTAATTCACGTATTCCATTAAAAATTTCGAGTCTCCTGTGTATAAAAAAGAATTTCTGATTAGCATTTGAGGGTTGACCGATAGTAATGGTGTCTCCTTTTGTGAAATTCACTCCTGCGAT
>CALRLN020000060.1:0-16186 GCA_943368675.1 Chitinophaga pinensis
ACAGATTAAAGCCGCCTACACGTCTGAACAGCCCCATCATAGACACATCCTGATAGCTGCCAATACCCTGGCTTCCGGTCTGGTTAGAAAGGTTTTTCTCGACCAGACTATGGTACCAATCTACATAAGACTGCACCACAAACGACGGAGAACTAATGAGCATAGGTAAGACAAAAAGTACTGTCGCCCAGAAGAAAGATGCATAAATATATTTGACTTTATGCTTAGAAAAAAGCCAGAAAACCAGACCTACAATACCATATAGCTTCACAAACAGGCCAATCATGACAAACAAAGGAGCCCAGAAATCTTTTTCTTCCTTCACAAAATACCATGAAAGAATAATCAATGCTCCTATGCTTGGGTTAACCTGCACGTTATGTGAAGAGGTATTCAGATCGACAATACAAATCATCAGCACTATCCAGAGATTGGCATCTTTGAGCGGAAGTGTCTTGAAAGCTTTATATAACACAAAGGCATGAAAAGTTGTCCATAATACCAGCCCGATATAGTCAGGAAAAACAGTGAAAGGCATGATAATCAGTCCAAAGAAAGGGCCGTAATGGTTACTGTCGAAATACTCAGCAGGATAAAGACTATAGAGGTTAGTTTGCGCAACAAGATGATAGAAAACACCTTTGTAGATGGTGTAATTGTTGTACGAAGGTCGAAAATAGTGTATTAAACCCACAACGGCAGGCAAGATAAACCACAGCAGACGTGGAATGTCTTTCTTTCTTCTCATAAATAATAGTTATATGCAAAAACCTATGCAAGATAATGAAATGATTTTGAACTGCTAATATGATGAAGAGGAAAATGTGTTGATTTAATTTTAAATTAATTGATATTTGATAAAAAGATAATTGACTTTTTGATATTAAAATTTTATAAGTAATATTTAACCGCAAAATAAAAATTCATTGTCAACTACTAACTGCGACTGAAAAATGAAAATGATACCATTTGAAAGAATTACACTTGAGACAAAATTAACGGAGGAGGAAGTTATGAATCGGTTTCGAGGTTTTATAGAACCGATAGATATTTTCAGGCTGAAAATGATTTCAAATAATGAGCCGGAGATACCGTATGAAGGGGCTACAGGCAATCATACTTTTAAAATACAAAGGATTGCCAATAGAATAGCAACCACCACTCCTGTGATTTTTGGTAAACTGGAAAGCAATTATGGAAAATCTATCATACTTCTCAGAGTAAGACTTCGGAGTTCACAAATATTTGGCTTTAGTATCTGTTTCATGATATTTGGATATAAATTAATATCAGATTTTTCAGCACACTCTTTTAGTATTAGTACACTAGTGCTCTTTGGCTTGCTGGTTTTAGGTTGCTTTTTAGCTGTGGAAACGTTTAAAAACGAAAGTTTGAGGGCAAAAATAGATTTAATGAAACTATTAGATGCGAGAGAGGTGTAGGATATGACGTAAATCCACAAAAAAAGCGACAACCTCCTGAGAGATTGTCGCTTTTTTATATTGCAAAAAACTGATTAATATTCATCTTCAACCAATTCTTCCGCTACTGCTACTTCAGGTTTTTTATGTTCAACAATATTTTTCTTGTCTTTAAATTTTTTAATCTGAGACTTCAACACTTCCAATGCCAGATCTGTGGCTTCTTCAAATGTATCTCCTTTCTCCTCAACAAAAAGTGTCTGACCCGGAACATTCAATTTAACTTCGATGTGCTTTTTATGAACTTTACTTTTTTCACCTTTACCTAACTTCAAAAACACTTCCGCATTCGTTACACGGTCGTAAAAGGTTTCTAATTTATCTAACTTGTTTTGAATGAAACCAACCAATCTTGGGTCAGCATCAAAGTGGACTGCATGCACATGAATCTTCATAACTCACTAATTTAAAGTTAAAAATAGATAAACTGGTCAAATGCGTAAATTTAGCCATGTAAGTTGTGTTTTAATTATCGCTAAATTTACGAATCTGGACTTTCAAAGAACTAATCTTTAACTAACCTAAGCAAAAAAATAATACCAGTCAAGAATAATTTAAAGAAATTTATCGGGCGGATATGCAAGCTGCTGAAATCCAGTGCATTACCGTTTATATACGCAAATCCGTATTTTGCAAAGGTGCCTGACCTGCATAATTATTAAAGGTGGTTTTCTTGGTTATTAGTTTTTAAGATTTTATAAATAATTGATATTTAATTGTTTACGTAGTTCTTCTTAAGATTCTTCTTATAAAATCTATCAATAAATATAACATCAATATTATTGATAGATTTTAACGATTCTCAAGCAAATTCTAATCCAATTTTATATTTTTGTTTGAAAAATAAGTTAGAACACCTACTATTACATTTCCGATTGTTGATAATGAAAATATTCAGCAAACTGGGGAATAAATTATCCGAATTCAGAAGCCCTGCTTCTTTGATAGCAATCTAATATTTTGCCACTAGAAAAGTTATTTAAACACATTCAACTCTGATGACAATGAAAAAGGTACTCTCAATTTTTGCTGTTGCTGCCACACTCTTTGCTTTTACCTTTAATGAGGATCTGGCGGATACGATTGTTAATCAATTTAATAAATACGCTGATAAGTATCCACAAGAAAAAGCCTATCTGCATTTAGATAAACCTTATTATACTGCCGGAGAAACCATCTGGCTGAAAGCCTATCTGATAGAAGCCGCAACAAATATACTTGATACGGCAAGCATACCACTCAATGTAGAATTAATAGATAACCAGTTGGGGATGGTAATCAATAAGAAAATCCTGAAACTGGAAGGAGGAGTGGCGGCAGGTGATTTTGATTTACCTGATAGCCTGCATTCTGGTTACTATAGCCTGAGAGCCTATACTAACTGGATGCGGAATTTTGATGAGAAACTGATGTTCAGTAAAGATTTTAAAGTACATAAAATCGGTGAGGAGATTTTGCCTGCAAAATTCGATGCGCAGGACATTGACTTTCAGTTTTTTCCGGAAGGAGGGCAGATTGTTGAGGGTATGGACAATAAAATGGCTTTTAAAGCGACAGACAGAGTTGGAAACGGAATAGATGTAAGCGGAATGATTATTTCTGATTCGGGGGATACCGTCATGGTATTTCAGAGTGAACATCTAGGCATGGGTGTGTTTAATTTCAAAGCTATACCGGGGGAGACCTATACTGCGAAAATAAAGTACCGGAATGTATTTGAAAAAGAAGTAGCGCTACCTGCCATTGAAAAAGAAGGTTTTGTAATGGGAATAGAAGCCGTGGTGGATAAAAACCTGATGCGCTTGTTTGTCGGCCATAATTATAATAAGCCTAAAGGCACTACCACAGGTGATATAGTAATAGTGGGGCAGTCGCAAGGGAAAATTTGTTATCTGGCTAAAACACCTGCAAGTAACAAGGCCATGTTTGTGAAGATTCCTAAAGATAAGTTTCCTGAAGGGGTAGCACAATTTACTGTTTTTGATGAAACAGGTCGCCCCCGTTGTGAGAGGCTCGTCTATGTTTATAAAGAAGATTATGTAAATATCAGCATTACACCTGATAAAAAAACTTATTTGCCTAAAGAAGAAGTAAAACTCGAAATTGAGGCCAAAGACATGGATGGTCAGCCTGTGCAGGGCAATTTTTCCGTTGTAGTGTCAGATGGTAAACAGGTATTGGTGCCAGCGCATGAAGAAAATATTCTGACTTATCTGCTGCTTAGCTCAGATGTAAGAGGAAAAGTTGAGCAACCCGATTATTATTTCTCCCAGGATAAACCGGAGGTACGCCGCCACATGGATATTCTATTATTGACCCAGGGATGGAGACGTTTTAAATGGGAAGATATTCTGAAACCAACCTTGCCGGAACCACGTTTTGCTTTAGAGAGCGGCCTGAATATTTCCGGTGAAATTACAAGACAGAACGGTAAGGTATTTGAGAAGCCTGTCAGTCTTACTTTTATGATGTGGCTGGAGGACGACAACCGTCAGTTTGGTATGGGCGAAGCCGCTGTAGATGGAACGTTTTCTTTAAACAATCTTGATTTTAATGGTACAGGTAAATTTCTGATCCAGGCAGTGGCAGGGAAACTGAACCGTAATACAAAGATTTTTATTAATAAACCTCAGTCGCCATTGTTACAGAGAAATGCGATCCCGTTTAACCCTATCACATTTGATGAAAATGATCTGGCAGATTATCTTAAACGAACCGGAGATGCTCTTGCCATAGAGAAGATATTGAAAGACAAGAGAAACAGGCTTTTACAAGAGGTGGTAGTAAAGGCAAAAAAACAAGTAGAACGAGAGGACAGAGTATTATATACTCATGCCTCTAATACAATAAAAATAACGCCGGATATGCAGGTTTCAGGGAACGTGTTAGACTTATTAAGAGGAAGAGTGCCAGGGGTAATGGTATCGGGGAGTTCAATGGATCCAACTGTGACAATCAGAGGAATAAGTTCTCTGACAGGTTCATCTGAGCCAACGTTTTTACTGGATGGAATGGCCGTGGATAAATCAATGATTATATCCGTTCCGGTATTTGATGTAGACAGGATTGATGTTTTAAAAGGTGCAGATGCGGCAATCTATGGTTCAAGAGGTGGAAATGGTGTAATATCTGTTTTAACCAAAAGGGGGAGCCCAAGCCAGGGTGGGCCAACACAAGGTATAGAAGTGGTAGAAATAAACGGGTATGCTGTAGCCAAAGAGTTTTATTCTGCTAATAATACAGAGGCAAAAATGGAAGACTTTCAAATGGATAACAGACCGGATTACAGGTCGACTATTTTCTGGGCCCCAATTGTACGAACAGGTGCCAATGGTAAGGCTACCCTTTCATATCTTAATTCAAATGCAGAAACAACTGTGGATATAAGAGTGGAAGGAATGGCATTGGCAGGAATGCCTGCAAGGGCGAAAAGTAGTTATTCAGTAAAAAAATAACTATCTTAGCTATAAATATGAACCGCCTTTGGTTTTAATCAGAATCAAATGTGGGATTTATTGCAAAACCAAGAAAAAATTTTACTTTTGTTTGATTCATCAATGAGAATATGTAAATATGCGCAGAAAATGAATGAAATAAAGTTCACATCAGCATACTAATAAATGATCTCTAAAAAAGCAAAATATGCACTAAAGGCTTTGAAACTCCTTTCTGAAAGGTTTGAATTGAAGCAACCGGTTCTTATTGCTGAAATAGCCGAAAAAGAGAATATTCCAAAGAAATTTTTGGAAGCTATATTGCTCGAACTGCGTAATAACGGAATACTACATAGCCAGAAAGGCAAAGGAGGTGGTTATCAGTTAAGGCTTCCACCTGAACAGGTAACTATTGCCAAAATCGTCAGGATTGTTGATGGGCCAATTGCCCCGATGTTGTGCGTGTCGTTACACTTTTATGGTAAATGTGATGATTGTGATGATGAGGTAACCTGCCGTATCAGACCAATTATGGAAAAAGTAAGAGATGCTAATCTGGCAGTTTATGAACATACTACGTTAAAAGACCTTCTGGAAGAAACCCCTCTTCTTGCAGCACATGTATAAAAAATTGAGAATATCCCTTGAAAGAGGGCTATTTCTGTATAAAAATATATTGGTTGATTTAGAAGCCGGAAAATTGCAGAATAACGAGAAAAAAGAGAGGCAAATCCCCTTCCATGAGAGCCGCTCTCTTTCTGAACTTGTTCTTATGTATATAATCCACTAACCATTACACGTATAAATTAGACGCTGGTTTGTGTCGGTGGTCACTTTAAATAGGATATAAATAAGAATGCGATACAGCTTCTCTAAGCCTGTATCGCATTTTCATTATAAGTTATATTTTTCAGGCTTTTGAGCGCTTTTTTTTCTTTTTCTCTTCAGTGGGCAGAGTCTCACTTTTTACTATCTGTGTTTTAAACGCAAGTATAGGTAAAATCTTAGGACTTACTTTCATGAACCTGATGCTCTGGTGATAAGCAAGTAATTTCAAATCTGCAGCAATTCGGGGGTCGAGCAGGGTAGCGGCGTTTTTTAACCAGCCATAAGTATTCACCGGGAATGGATTCCCTTCTTCATCTATTCTTAAGTAGGTCATGTGCAGATGTGTGTCAGAACGTTTCATGGCGGCATTATAACCTGTGCGGCCGATAATTGATATTTTTTGGCCTGCCTTTACTACATCGCCAGTCTTAACATAGATTTCCTTCTGATGTGCATAATACCAGAGACCACCGGTAACAGTATCATATACCCAGATATAATTGCCTCCTCTGTATTCGCTTCCGGGTTGCCAGTTGTTTTCGGTACCTATTACAATTCCGTCACTTACCGAGAGGATGCTCACGTAATCTCCGGTTCTGTCGTCTTTGCAATCCTGATCTTTGTCTTTGATAAAAATATCATGTGCCGGGTGGCTGCCTTTGGCATTCTGGTCAAATAAATCATAACCACTTGCGCGATAGCCATTCCCATTTTTTCCACCAACAGCCCTGTAATCGAAACCCATTAACGGGAAAAAGAGATTTACCTCCGAAGAGTCATAATGTGCAGTCGGGTGCGCTTGTTTCAGAATAAGCATTATTTGCTGGAAACGGCTGCGGGCTTCTTCGGGCGTAGTTTTGTATTCACGTATGTCGACCAATAAAGGTTTGTATCCATCAATTGCACGCTGGTAATCTTCATAGGTAATGCCAGAGGTATCCTTCTGGACAATCAGGAGGTTCAGACAAAAGGCAAGAATGTTAATCATACTTTTCAATAATTGAATGGCCTGTATGTGGAAATTAAACGAATTAACCGAATAAGCCTACAAATTACGCTATTTTTATCGAAATTATTGTATGGATTTTATCAAGCGGCCCGATTGAGTTCTTAAACAGGCTTCGTATATGGGTGTGATAATGCATCAAAAAACCGGATAGGGGCGCTATCCGGTTTCTTAAAAAGGCTATTGGTTTATTCAAGGTCTTTCAATGTATGCACATTGTGCCGATAGAAGAACCGATAGATAATCGGGAAAATCAGTAGTGTTAAAACAGTTGCTGAAATCAATCCACCGATCACCACAATTGCCAATGGTTTCTGGGTCTCTGAGCCGATTCCTGTTGAAATAGCGGCTGGCAACAAGCCGATAGCAGCCATCAGGGCAGTCATAATTACCGGGCGTATCCTTGATTTAACGCCTTCCCGGACGGCATCATCAAGTGACATACGGGCGGAGAGATTCTTGTTGAAAACAGAAATCAGAATTACCCCATTCTGGACGCATATCCCAAAGAGTGCAATAAAGCCTACCCCTGCCGAAATACCAAAAATAGTGCCTGTGGTATGTAAAGCCAGAATACCGCCAATGAGGGCAAATGGTACATTAACAAGAACAAGACCTGCATCTTTGGCATTGCCGAACATAACGAAGAGAATCACAAAAATGGCTGCCAGACATAGAGGCACAACCTGACCTAAACGCTCACTTGCCCGTACCTGATTTTCAAACTCGCCTGTCCATTCAATACTGGCATCTCTGTCCAGTTTTACTTTTTGTGCTACTTTTGCCTGTGCTTCAGCAATAGTGCTACCGAGGTCTCTTTCACGAACCGAGAATTTTACCCCTATAAAACGTTTGTTTTTATCACGATACACCAAGGCGGGGCCCGTTACGGTTTCGATAGTGGCTATTTCTTTCAAAGGTACTTTGGTGCCACGAGTGGTAGGTACTAGCAAACCGCTCAGGTCGTTTTCATCTTTGCGGTATTCTTGCAGATAACGGATTCTTATGTCAAATTTGCGTTCACCCTCGTACATAATAGAGGCGGTTTTGCCACCTATGGCCATTTCAATTACGGCCTGTGCATCTTTGGTTTGTACGCCATAAAAAGCCATTCGGCGCATATTCAGATTTACGCGCATTTCAGGCTGCCCGATGTTGCGCAGTATACCTATATCTTTGATGCCGGGTACGTCTTTAATGGCGTCTAATACCTGGTCAGCGTATTTATTGAGGTCGTCGAGGTTATTGCCGAATATCTTTACGGCATTCGAGGCATTCATCCCTGCTACTGCTTCTGCTACGTTGTCGATGATAGGCTGCGAATAATTATAATTAATGCCCTGAAACTGCTTCAGTTCTTTGTCCATTTCTTCAATGAGCCCGTCGGTCGTTATTTTTCTTGTCCACTCTTTTTTGGGTTTCAGGTTTACCTGCATTTGCACGTAATAAAAACCTGAGGGGTCAGTGCCATCATTTGAGCGGCCTGTCTGCGAAAGAACTCCGTTTACTTCCGGATATTTACCGATTTTGTCACGCAGGGTATGCACCATTTTCACGGTTTCATTGAGCGACATACTCATCGGCATTTTGGCTTCTACCCAAAGGGCACCCTCATTCAATTGCGGTAGAAATTCTGTCCCCAGTAAAACAGTTGAGGCAAAAGTGACACCCATAAAAATAAAGGCTATCAATACGCTTAAGCATTTATGAGCATAAGTCCAGTTAAACCACGAGGTAATACCCTTATCGAAAAATCTTACAATCGGATTGTTCTTCTCTTTAACGTTCTTTCTCAATAAGATCGAACACAACACGGGTACTAATGTCAAAGTAAATATCAAAGCACCTAATAAGGCAAAGCCCAATGTCCATGCCAGTGGACTGAACATTTTTCCCTCTACTTTCTGGAAACTGAAAATGGGCATCAGGGCAGTAATGATAATCAGCTTTGAGAAGAAAACGGCTTTGCCCATTTCGGCTCCGGTTTTCTTGATCAGCCCCATTTTGGAGAGTTTATTAAATTTCTCCATACCGACTTTATGGGAGAGATGGTCTAGTGTTACAAATATTCCCTCAACCATCACAACAGCCCCATCAATGATAATCCCGAAATCGACTGCCCCCATTGAGAGCAGATTGGCGGACATCCCCTTTAGACGCAGGCAGAAAAAAGCAAAGAGCAATGATAGCGGAATGATAATAGAAACAATAACGGTCGTTCGCCAATCGGCCATGAATAGGAGAACAATCACGGTTACCAGAACAATCCCCTCCGCCAGATTGTGCAAAACGGTTTCTGTGCAGAATTTCATCAGATTGTCGCGGTCGTAGAAAGTAACCATTTTTACATCTGATGGCAGGATTTTGTTGTTCAGCTCATCAATTTTATCTTTTACTCTGGCCAGTACCTCACTCGGGTTCTCGCCCTTACGCATTACTACAATGCCCTCTACAACATCATCATTATTATCTAAACCCACCTGCCCCACACGCGGGAAGTTTGATTCTGTTACCTCAGCTACGTTTTTGACATAAATGGGTGTACCATTGATGTTTTCAATAATGATATTCTCAATGTCTTCTTCTTTGGTCAATAGGCCTAAGCCCCTTACCACATAGGCCTGTCCGTTTTTTTCTATTACATCGCCCCCTACGTTTACATTGCTTTTCTCTACAGCGTTGTATACTTCAAGTGGGGTAATATCATATTTATGCAACAGAAGCGGATTTACCATGATTTCGTAAATCTTCTCTCGACCGCCAAATGCTACTAAATCGGCTACACCCGGAACGGCGCGTAGCTGACGGTCAATAACCCAGTTCTGAATGGTTAGAAGGTCCTTGGAATCGCGGGTTTTGCTTTCCAGCGTGTAGCGGAAAATCTCCCCTGTTGGTCCGTAAGGTGGTTGAACGTCAGGTTCTACGCCTTCCGGCAGGCTGACTGTACGCAATTGATTATTGACTTGCTGTCGGGCGAAGAAATCGTCGACATCATCTTCAAAGATGATTTTCATGACCGATAGCCCAAACATTGTGATACTACGCACATTGGTTTTCTTTTGTACGGAGTTCATGGCTACCTCAATCGGAATCGTAACAAAACGTTCAATTTCTTCGGCACTCCGGCCGTTCCATTCGGTTACGATAATTATTTGTGTGTTAGTTACATCGGGAAAAGCTTCAATAGGGGTATTCAGGTAGCTTACCACTCCGGCAATAGATAGCACCCCTACAAAAAAGAAGGTAAAAAAGCGGTTCTTTAAAGAAAACGCTATGATATTTTTTATGAATTTGTTCATGAGTAAAGTTGCTTTAAGAGCTAACTCAATGGATATAATTGACCATAAAATATACACAGGGTATCTTGTGTATATTCTCTTACGTTAGTGATTCCGGATAATAACCGGACTTAGTCGTTCAGGGCATCATATACCAGCAATTGCTCATTAGAGATGATTTTCTCACCAGCATTAAGACCTGACTCTATGTAAGTATAGTCACCCACGGTTTTGAAGATTTTTACCTGACGGGTTTCGATATGATTACGGTCTTTGAAAACCATTACCCAATGCTTGCTTTTATCAAAAATAACTGCCTTAGAAGGAATTGCCAGCATAGATTGGGTTTCTTCGTGATATACTCTTACGATGGCAAACATCTGTGGTTTAAGGGTATAGCCCGGATTTGGCAGGCGGATACGTACTTTCATAACCCGGCTTTCAGGGTCTAATACGTTAAAGATTTTGTCGATTTTCCCTTTGATTTTTTTGTCGGGATCGGCCAATGTGGTGATGTCACATGCGTAGCCAACTTTTACTTTGTTGATGTCTGTTTCGTAGACATCGGCCAGAATCCATATATCGCTTAAATCAGAGATAGTAAAGAAATTATCAATGTTTTCGATGTTGAAATCCATTCCCTGTACGGCATTTTTCTCAATCAGGAAACCCGAGATAGGTGATTTTATCTGATACGTTGCCTCTTTGCCTATGTCGTATATCTTCATGGTTTCGTTGACACGTTTCAGCTCTGATTCTGCTTTTTGTACTTCCTGACGGGCGTTTACTACGTTTCTTTCGGGTTCGAGCCCTGATTTGAACAGTTCTTCTTCTACACCGAGGTTTTTCCTGGCGATTTGCAGATTAGACATCGCCATGCTCAGCTGATTATCCATTTCGGCTACCTGACGGCTGCGGATAATAGCCAATACCTGCCCTTGCTTTACGTAGTCGCCTAATTGTACATTCAGTTTTTCGATATTACCATCAACCCGGGGGAATACCTTGGCTACCTTGTCTTCATTGGCGGTTACTTTTCCGCTTAGTTTTACTTCTGATAATAGTATTTTAGACTTTACTTCATCAAAACCCAGTTTCGACATCATGGTGTCGGTTAATGCAAAGGCTTCTTTGGCTGTTTCTTCCTGTTTTTTTTCATTTTTACAACTCTGAAACAACAGAGTAGCCACGAATAATAAACTGAATAAATAAACAATTGGTTTTATATTTTTCATTGTCTTAGTTTTATCTGATTACATTATGGCAAGCTGATTACGTCTTTACCCGCCATGAAATTGATTTCTTCTATGGCATTGATGCGGTCGTTTTGCAGGCGATTCATCTGTACTGCGCTGCTTTTATAGGACTCGTAAAAATCAATGAATTCGAGCATAGAGATGATGCGGTTGTCGAAGCTGGCCTTTACGTTATCAAACAGTTTGTCGAAGTCAATCATGAATGCCTTATCGTAGGCTTTGTATAGCTGGTCGGCTTCAAGGGCCTTTCTGTAGGCCAGTTGTATATCGCCCGTTATGCGGTCTTCCTGGCTCACTATTTGTTTTTGAGCGGCCTGAATCCGATATTCGGCTGCTTTGATATTGCCCTGGTTTTTGTTGAACATGGGCAGCCCTATCTGAAAGGTGGCAGCAAAGTAGTTTGGGACACTGCTACCGGCGCGGTCGTAGGTGATGCCTGCCTGTAAGTCGGGTACTCTGAAGGCTTTCTGATAGACCAGGTTTTGCTGTTCGTATCTGAGAGAAGATTGCTGTAATCGTAAGTCTGGTCGGTTTTCGAGTGCTGTTGTAATCAGGTTGTCGAGCGTCAGGTGCTGCATCGTTATCGCATCCAGAAGATTTTTATCGGTTTGCGGAATAAAAAAGACTTCGTTGCGGATACCGGTAATGGTGCGCAGATTTACCTGGCGCTCAAGCATCTGTACTCTTAAATCTTTCCGCTCGGTTTCCAGCGAGAATTGCAGGGCTCGTATGCGGGTGATATCCTTGATTGGGATAATTCCCTTTTCGAGAAGGGTGTTCATGCCTGTGAGGGTTTTTACGAGCGAGGCAATTTCTTCATCGTAAATTCTGACAATATTTTGCAGATAATAGAGGTCATAGAAATTATTGCGCAATTCAAACTTTAGCCCCCTGAGTGCATCGTAGTACATATCTTCGGCAATTCTGGTGCTGGTTTCGGCCAGGGCTGTACGTTTGGTGCGTTTTCCGGCCAGATAAAAAAGCTGTTGTAGTTGAACAGCCTGCTGGGTAGTGGGTACTCCCTTTGCATCATTTAAACCCAGTATCGGCAATATGCTTTTTGTCTGGTTGTTATAAAGCATTTGTTCGTAAGACAGGGTGGGGTTTTCCCATAGCCTGGCTTGAATGATGCTTGCACGATTGGCCTCAATGTCAAACTTGTACGCCATCAGCATGGCGTTTTTCTGTAAAAAGATTTCTTCCAACTCCCGCAGGTTTATCTTCAGGGAGTCTCCGACGGCAAAAGCCTGTGTACAGAAAAGCCATAGAAAAACAAAGTTTCTTATTCTTTTCACGATAATGTGGGTATTTTTAAAACGATTAGAAAATACAGTATCTATCCGTCATTCGCATTGGATAATGACGGCTTGTTTGTTGGTTTGGGACTAATTAAAATGTAAGTGAAGAGAGGTATCAGATAAGCCAGATGCAATTCAGCAGATAAATCGATTGGCTTTTAAAAAAGTTTAAGATTTTTTGAACGAATGTGTTTGATAAAACATTTTCATTTAAGAAATGATAGGTATGCGCATTTGGCAGTGCATTACTATCCGTCTTATCGTTCATGCTTCTTACGTAAGCATAATTAGTGCTAAAGTCTATCGTAATGAAGTCGTCGGCACTGGGAGGGGTATTTGTATGATTGCTTGCAGTAGTGTGTATACCTTTAGCGGTAGTAAGAGAAAGAGAAGCTATTTTTTGCTCATTGGCAAAGAGTAGCCCACTTTGACTTAAAAACAGTATAAGATATATAATCCGCTTAAACATTGTTAACAGTTTCTTATAATAGGAAGTACTTTTCTATAAAACCCGAAAAGGATTTTGGGACTTTCTGAAAGAAATCTACAGAGATTGGTTTATTACCATTATCAGCATATTTCTTTCCAGATTCAAAATTAGGTCTTTCAGATGATTTATTCTGAGAAATACCCCTTAAGAATTTATTAAAAAGTATTTTTTTTAATAAAACAGCATTGTTATTATCCAATCAGGCAGGTATTATACTTGCTTCCTTTTATGATATATACTTGGAAAAGTACAAATAGGAGAGTAACTTTGCATTGAGAAAGAAGACAAGGAGTGAAAGCGTAATTATGAGTAAAAAATCATCAGCAATGGAAACCATCTATGAAAAAAACCTTGGTACCAAACAAAAAGCATTGCGCATTAATCTGAACAAACAGATTTACGGTTGCTTTGCTGAAATTGGTGCAGGTCAGGATGTAGCAGCTAATTTTTTTAAAGCGGGTGGAGCATCAAATACAATAGCCAAAACGATGTCGGCCTACGATATGACATTCTCCGATGCTATTTATGGTGTGATGGAGAATGGCAGGTATGTGTGCGAACCCCGTTTGATGAGTATGCTTGACCATGAGTATGGATTATTGATTGAGCGACTGGGGGAAAAGAGGGGAGAAACTTCTACGTTTTTTGCGTTTTCGGATACTGTGGCGGCGTTGAATTATCATAAAACCAACGATGCACACGGTTGGATGGGAGTGAGGTTTCAATTAACTCCAAAAGGCGGATACAACGATATTATTATTCACGTAAAAATGCTGGATAATGATAATGTATTGCAGCATCAGGCTTTAGGAACATTGGGAGTAAATCTGATGTATGGGTGCTATTTTTATCATACAGATCCTGAAACTTTGCTGCTGTCATTAATGGATGATTTGTCGAAAGACAGGATTCAGATTGACATGATACGTTTTGAAGGTCCTGATTTCGTAGATGTGGATAATCGTCTGATGAGTCTGCGTTTGGTGAGCTACGGTTTTTCTGATATCGCCCTTTTCGGCGCTGATGGCAAGAATCTGCAACCATCTGAGGTACTTTTCAGAAAGCATGCCCTGGTATTAAGAGGTAGATTCCGCCCGCTTGTGAATGTACATCTGGATATGCTGGAAACAGGCAGGAAGCAATTTATGCGGGAGCCGGATGTAGATAAAGATAAGGTAGTAGTACTCTCTGAAATTACCTTGCAGGGCCTGAAACAGGCCGACTCGGAAATTGATGAGAAAGACTTTTTAGACAGGGTTGATATTTTGTGTTCGTTAGGCCAAATGGTAATGATTTCGAACTACCAGGAATACTATAAACTGGTGGCATATCTATCAAAAATTACCAAACTTAAAATGGGGCTGATTATCGGTTACCCTAATCTGGAATACATTTTTGAAGAGAAACACTATAAGGATTTGCCCGGTGGAATTTTAGAATCATTTGCGACTTTATTTAGCCGGAACCTGAAATTATTTGTATACCCGACCTATCAGAATAACAACATCATGAACTGTATGCGTTTTACACCGCCCATGCATCTGATTGATTTATATCGTTATCTGATTGCCAATAATAAGATTGAGGATATACATCATTATAATGAAAAAAATCTCACAATTAATACGGATAAAACCCTCGAACTCATTAAACAAGGTGAGGAAGGATGGGAAGAAAACGTACCTGATGAAGTAATAAAAATGATAAAAGACCGTTGTTTGTTTGGCTTCCCTTGCGTAGTAGTACCAGGCTTGAGCAAGCAGGATATGGCTACAGAAGAGAGATAATTGGTAGACTGTAAAGCGTTGATTATTACTTTATTTACCAATTTTAAATTATTTACTGTATGATTAAAATGAGAACTAACATACTGATTTTTAGTTTATTAGTGTTTTCCCAGCAACTATTCGCACAAGACTCGCCTAAAATCATTTTACCGTCCGGTACTGAATGGACGCAATTGAAAGAGGGTATCCCCATTTCATTCGATCTTAAGCTGGAAGGTAAAAATTGTCAGAAATTTAAGTTTTCAATACCACAGGGGAAACAGGACGGAATGGAACTGGATTCGCTTGGTAAGTTTACCTGGAATCCTTCCTATGATTTTGTTGACCGTCTGTCAGGGTATAAGTTTCTACAGGTCATTTTTGAAGCAAAATGTGATTCGACCAATGAAACTGTTTCTTCAAAAGTTGAATTCAGGGTGCAGCATGTCAATCGTAAGCCGGTTATCAAAGACCTGAAACCTTTTTATGTGCAGTATAATACTACTAATATCTATAAAATAGACAGATATTTCGTCTATGACGAAGACAATGACCCTATTGTAATAGTGCCCTCAATGGAAACATTGCCCGAAAGCATGAAGATGTCTTCGCAGGGAGAGGTTTCCTGGACACCCTCTTTCACCCAGTTCAAGCAGATAAAAAATCAACCTATCTATATAGAGTTTTATGTAGAAGACCAGCCTTCTAAGACTCAGGTAAAAGGACGATTAAAAGTAGAGGCTACTCAGATCGACTTACCACCCGAAATTGTAGTAGTACCCCGCGAAAGTAACTTTATTCTCAAAGAGAATCAGACGGTTAGCCTTCGTTTTTATTTATCTGACCCCAATGGTGATGACGATATTCAGGATTTTGATTTTCTGACAGATAATCAGCAGATTACCAAGAATATGCTGGTTAAAAATACACCTAATCAATATGAGTTTATATTCAAGCCCAGTTATGACTTTGTGAAAGACCCTTTTGATTCACTGGCTTTTAATATGGATTTCTTTGTATTGGATAAAACCAAAAAGAGAGATGTAAAAACTATCAGATTTGTAGTGAAAAATGCCATTAATGAAGCCGAGACCGACCAGAAATTATATAACCTCTACAGAGGCACACTATTGAGAGGCTGGGAATTGATGGAGCAAATGAAGGAAAAAGAAACAGAATTAAAGAAACTCTATACGCAAGCCAAAAAAGGGAAAAAGAATCGTTCGATTGTAAACGCTTCTTTGGGAGCTACTACCAGCTTATCTTCTTTCTTGATTCCTAAAGACAAGCCAGACCAGCAAAGATTAGTATCAACACTTGGGGGGACTACTGTACTGACCATCGGTACT
>CALRLN020000061.1:0-16107 GCA_943368675.1 Chitinophaga pinensis
TTGTATGAAGTAAGCTCAAAATTTTCAACTATAATGGCTGGTAATAATAACTTTAAAATATCTCCGTAGCTCTCTTGCATCTTCTATTTAATTCGTAAAATGCAAATCTCGAAATTATTTCATCACCCCACAACTTTTAGGCATGATCCAATAGAGGCTCAATCTTAAAAGGGATCAAACCTAATAGTTGCGGGGTAGTTTAATTGCCCAAATTATCATTTCCCAGAGCTACACATACTCAAGTAAACTGTTATAAAATCACTTAAAACGGCCTTGCTTGGAATTGCACAAAGCTCTGAAAGAGAAAAAATAAACTATGTCTCATTGGAAATCTGAATCTTACAAAGAGAATTAAGTAAACTGTTTTTTTGAAAAGCAGGCTCACCCGTGAACTCTAATTTAAAATTTCTTTTCTCCATTCATTACAACTTAATTTTCGGATTTATCATTCGGAATTGATTTTCGTTGTTTTTTTGCGTAGTTATACGCTACATTATACGTAGTTTCACTCTTTTTTAAATATAAGAAAGCGCTGATATTTGGTATTATTTTCAAACAATGAAGATAAAATACCATGAAAAATAAACCTGACGATCCTTCTTTAAAAAATAATGATTCGGAGCCTGTTCGAGGAGGTTTTAACTCGCAATCAAACAGCAACAGTTTTAGCTTTACTTTACCCCAGATTGAATTGCCAAAAGCCGGAAGTATTAAGGGTATTGAAGAAAAGTTTGCGGCTAATCCTGTAACTGGTTCTGCTTCTTTATCTGTTCCATTTCCGGTTTCACCTGCAAGAAGCGGGTTTTCTCCGGCAATCGGAATTAGCTATGATTCGTCTGGCGGAAACAGCGCTTTCGGATTCGGTTGGCAGATTAATCTGCCAACAATTAAAAGAAAAACGGAAAAGGGAATTCCAAGATATTTTGATGATGTCGAAAGTGATACATTTCTGATGTCGCAATCTGAAGATTTAGTAGTATCAACAGATGTTAATGGGGAAATAATCAGGATAAATTTTAATGAAAATGGCAAGAGCTACGAAATCCGCAGATATAGACCTCGTATTGAGGGTAGTTTTTCAAGAATCGAAAGATGGAAAGAGATTAATACGGGAGTTTCTCACTGGCGGGCAACTACCGCTGATAATGTAACTACTATTTTTGGAAGTAAGAATTCTTCACAGATTGTAAATCCCATAAATCAGACTCAGGTTTTTGAATGGTTGCCGGAAATCACTTTTGATGATAAGGGTAATTGTATCCTGTTTGAATACAAAAAAGAGGACCTTGCTGATGTTGTAAATGAAGTTTTTGAAAAAAACAGGATTAATAATGTCGCAAAACTTGATAATAATTACCTTAAAAAAATCATTTACGGAAACAGGACCCCCTATCATAGAGGCCAGAACCGACCAGATTTACGTGATTTTTTGTTTGAAATAGTCCTTGACTACGGCGAACATCATGCAACAAAACCTCAACCGAATGATAATAATACATGGATTGCAAGAAAGGATGCTTTTTCGACTTGTCGGTCAGGTTTTGAAATCCGCACTTACAGGCTTTGCAGGCGTGTAATGCTCTTTCATAAGTTTTCAGAATTAGGCTATAACCCCAACAATGATACCAATGCATGTCTGGTAAGTGATGTTCGGTTTGAGCCAGATACAACAATAAGTGGATTCACATTTATTAAAAGCATCAGACAGACCGGATATAAAAAGCAGAACGACGGAACTTATGTCTCGAAACCACTTCCGGATTTAGAGTTGACGTATCAAAGACACGAATGGAATACTGAAGTAAAAAACATATCGCTTCAAGATAGTACATCTGCTCCGATTGGGCTGCAAAGCAGTTTTCAGTGGATTGATTATGAATCGAATGGTTTAACGGGGCTATTAGTTGAGCAGTCGGATGGTTGGTATTATAAGAAGAATCTGGGAGAAGCTCATTTCAGCCAGACTCAGACTATTGCAGAAAAACCCGTATCCGGAAAATCGCCCGGACAAAAATTTTCATTTCATGAACTTAATGCAGACAGCCAGAAGTATCTTGTCAGTTTTGATAATCCGAAAGGTTTCTTTGAATTAGATGATAATAATCGCTGGCAGGGTTTCAAATCATTTAAGAATCTTCCGAATATTGATTTTAACAATCAGAACGTCAGGTTTTTTGATATTGATGGTGATGGAATTGCTGATTTGGTGATGGATAATGATAATGTATTTACGTGGTATAAATCTGAAGGAACGGAGGGATTCGTTCAGGGAGAATCATCACCGAAAGCATTTGATGAAGAAGTAGGAGCGAGGGTAATTTTTGCTGATAAAGAACAGAAAATATTTCTGGCAGACATGACTGGCGATGGACTAACTGATATTGTCAGAATCAGAAATGGTGAAATTGTCTATTGGCAAAATATGGGGTATGGCAAGTTTGGGTCTAAAGTAACTATGTCTGATGCCCCGGTATTTTCAACAAGTGAAGCAGAATTTAATCCGAAGTTTGTGATTCTGGCTGATCTGGATGGCTCGGGCACAACAGACCTCATTTATACGGGTAATGACGCATTTCAGATTTGGTTAAATCTAAACGGAAATGAATGGAGTAACGAAAAACAAAACATCATAAACCCATTTCCGAAAATTGATGGATTTACAAAAATTGATTTAATAGACCTGCTCGGCAATGGTACGCAGTGTATCGTATGGTCATCTCCGTTAGCTCAGCATAGCCAGGCCCCTATGCGATACATAGATCTACTGAGGAGCAAAAAACCGAACCTCTTAATCAGTTATAAAAATAACATGGGTAAAGAGGTATTCTTCGAATATACAGCATCAACAAAATTTTATTTAGACTCTCTTAAAACACCAAACCCCTGGGTTACAAAACTACCCTTTGTGGTACATTGTCTAAGTAAAACCATCAGTAGAGATTATATAGCCGAAACCCGGTTTGTTTCGCAATACGAATATCACCACGGGTACTATGATAAAAAAGAAAGAGAGTTCCGGGGGTTTGGAAAGGTAATACAGACCGATACAGAGCTCTATAAGGATTTTGTAGTGGGTACCACGGCGGCAGGTGCCGATGGCAAAATAAGTACAGAGCAAGAGTTTTATCAGCCTCCGGTTATCAGCATTTCATGGTATCATACAGGGGCGTTTATTAACCACGAAGACCTGTTAGAGTCTTATCGTAAAGAGTATTTTCAGCAAAAAAGATATATTTCACCGAATATTTTCCCTTCAGATATTTCGGTTGAGGATACAATTGAGTGTTACAGGGCTTTAAAAGGAGTGCCTATCAGGCAGGAAATTTATTCATTTGACGGCTCACCAAATGAACAAAACCCGTATAAGGTAAACGAACACGGCTTTAAAATAAATCTTTTACAATCAAAAAACACACAAAAGCATGCCGTTGTAGATATTCATATTCTGGAATCAATCTCAGTGGAATTTGAACGGGATATTACCGACCCTCGCATTTCTCATAGTTTTACGTTGGAGGTAGATGATTTTTTAAATGTACGAAAGGCAGCATCGGTTGTTTATGGACGTAAAGTTGCCGACATGGCTTTACCTCCTGATGTGAGAAACCAGCAACTCAAAACTTACATAACCTATGCTGAGACCGATTATACAAATAATGTTATCAGTAATATACCCAATACCCCATATAGATTAAAAGGGGCATCTGAAAGCAGGATGTATGAGGCAACAGGGGTGTCTCCGGCCTTTGGTGATTTATTTGTTTTTAATGATTTAATAACGATTCATCTGGCTGCTGAAATAGCCTATGAAACAAACCCTAATCCTGCAATACCTCAGAAAAGGCTTATCGCAAAAAACAGACTTTATTACCGTAAAGATGATTTTTCGGGTCGTTTACCACTGCATCAGATGGAATCGTTGGGTATTGGTTTTCGTTCTTATGCCTTAGCATTTAGCGCAAACGAAATCAATGCTTATTATGGCGGAAATATCATTCAATCGGATTTAGTAAATAACGGGTATGAAAATTCTGAGGGCGATTCAGACTGGTGGATTCCATCGGGTATACAAATTTTCCCGGCAAACCCGTCACAGCATTTTTATTTACCTTCGGCCATCGAAGACGCACTGGGGGCAATAACTACTATTAAATACGATAGTTATGAATTATTGCCGGTTTCAACAAAAGATTTACTTGATAATGAGACAATTGTCACTATTGATTATCGTACGTTAAGCCCGGTTATGCTTACAGACCCTAATAAAAACAGGGTTGCTGTAGAAACAGATGCCCTGGGGATGGTGACAAAAACCGCTATTATGGGCAAAGTAGATGGCGAAGCAGATACGCTGGCAGACCCTACAACTCAAATTGACTACGACCTGTTCAATTGGCAGAATAACGCTAAACCTAATTTTCTTCACACACGCGCAAGAGAAAAACATGGTTCAGGCAACCCCAGATGGCAGGAAAGTTATAATTATTTTGATGGAAGTGGCGGACTTGCAATGATAAAAATTCAGGCAGCCGCAGGAATAGCTAAAAAGAAACAAGCTGACGGAACCATTATTGATGTTGACACCACCCCCAATCTCAGATGGATTGGAAATGGCAAAACGATTCTGAATAATAAGGGGAACCCGGTAAAGAAATACGAGCCTTTTTTCTCGGTCACACACGAATATGAAAATGAACAGGCACTTGTTGGTGTAGGTATTACACCCTTATTATACTATGATGCCGTAGGGCGAAATATAAAAATAATATCTCCGGATAAAACCTTTTCAAGAGTTGAATTTAATTCATGGATGACAAAGGTTTTTGATAAAAATGATACTGTCAAATCCTCAGATTGGTTTATTAATATTGGAAGTCCGGATGCCTTGCTAATACCCGAACCTGCTATTCCTCAAACTAGAGCTGCCTGGCTGGCATCAAAACATGATAATACGCCTGCAGTTGTGCATACCGATTCGCTCGGAAGAAGCGTCTATGGAATTGCAGATAATGCCTCAAAAGGCAAATATACATCTTATGCAGAGGCAGATTTAACAGGTCGTACTTTTAAAATTAAAGATGCAAAAAACAGGGTAGTTGCCGAAGGTTTTAAATCCCGTTTAGGTGTGCCCGTTTTAACTAAAACTGCCGAGAAAGGAGAATCCAGGATTTTCGTAGATATTCTGGGGAATGCAATCAAAACCTGGGATTCGGCAGGTAATGTATTCCGCTCAGAATACGACATATTACATCGGCCTGTTGGTACTTACTTTCAGAAAACAGGTAAACCGGAGGTCTTGTTTGCGTATGGTGTATATGGCGAGATTGTAACAAATGCAGAAGACTTTAATTTCAGGGGGCGTTCGATTATGTCTTTCGACCAGGCCGGAGCTACATGGACAGAGTCTTTTGATTTTAAGGGCATACCCCTGAAAGTATATCAGAAGATTACGTCTGCCTATAAAACAATGACTGACTGGTCATTATTACATGGGGTGAATGACATCAACCAGATCAAAACCGATGCCGATACTTTATTGATCAATGAGGTCTTTTCTTCTTCAGCAACTGTAGATGCCTTAGGCCGCCCGATGCTTGTAACATTGCCTGACTTAACAGAGTTACATCCCGTTTTTAATGAATCCAATTTTCTGAAGTCTTTGGGCCTGAAAATAAGAGGGCAAGGGAGCATAATTCCGTTTTTAATCAATCAGGATTATGACGCCAAAGGACAAAGGCTATTCGCACAATTTGGTAATAATACCATTACAAAATACAGATACGAAGATCTGACGTACCGCCTCAACCGTTTATTTACCACCCGCACCAGCGATAATGCCTTATTACAAGATCTCAATTATACTTACGACCCTGTCGGCAATATAACAGAGTGGATTGATAATGCCCAACAAACACTATTTTATAACAATGCCGTTGTATCCCCCAATTGTAAGTTTGAATATGATGCAGTCTATCGGCTGATTAAAGCTACCGGACGGGAGCAATTAACAGGAAATAACAATACGAGAATAGATACAGATATACCTTTCAGTCCATTACCTCATGCCAACAATGCAACGGCTGTAAGAAGGTATCTTGAAACGTATGAGTACGACGAACTGGGTAATATTCTGGAGATGAAACACGTAGCTGATAGCGGTTCATGGACACGGAATTATCGGTATGCTTATCAGTTTGACCCTAATAATAAAACGAATCGCCTGATTGACCATAAAAATACAGGCGATGCTTTAGATCCTGTCGCACCCTACACCTACGATGCACATGGCAATATGCTTACGATGCCTCATCTGTCGGCCATGCACTGGAACCATCTCGACCAGTTACAATCTGTTGATTTAGGTGGCGGAGGAACAGCCTATTACGTGTATTCAATGAGTGGGGGAAGAAGCCGGAAAGTAATTGAACGGCAGGGTGGAAAACGAATTGAGAGGATTTATCTGGGAACTATCGAATTATACAGAGAATGGCAGGGAAATACACTGGAACTCGAAAGACAAACCATTCATGTTGCAGATAACACAGGCAGAATTGCACAGATTGATACTAAAACAATAGATACTACAGATGTTAATGGAATAAACGTTCCGGTAATCAGGTATTATTATAGTAATCATTTAGGTTCAACCTCATTGGTAACTGATAAGGATGGGAAGCTGATTTCGTATGAAGAGTACCACCCTTACGGCACAACTGCCTATCGGTCGGGTATATCATTGGCTGAGGTGAGTTTAAAAAGGTATCGTTTCTCCGGCAAAGAACGTGATGACGAAACCGGCCTGTATTACTTTGGGGCAAGGTATTATGCATCCTGGCTGGGTAGATGGACAAGTACAGACCCTGCTGGTTTTGCAGATGGAGTAAACCTGTATCGGTATTGTGGTAACAACCCGATTATGCTCAATGACCCGACAGGTACGCAAGCGGCACCTGCCGGGGGAGGTCCAAATCGAACAACAAGAAGCTATGGCGTTCCCCGACAATTCAGGAATGAAGCTGATGCCCGGGGGTATTGGGAAGGGAGGGTTGTAAATTGGGGAGGACAGCGTGTAAGGGTACATGTTTTGGATGTAAGCCGAAACGCAAATGGAAGATGGCAGATAAATGCAGACTTGACCCCTGTTGATGCACAAGGAAACGCGGTAACAAACCCACAGAGTACCGGGGCGGCAGGAGGTACACCCGCAGGGTCTCCTGCAGGCAGCCCTACCGGGGCAGCTGGTGGAAATCCCGCTGGTTCGCCGAATGGCAGCCCTGCTGGTTCTCCGACAGGTAGTGATTCCGGTTCTCCTGATGGTAGCCCGGCAGGAAGTCCTTCCGGTTCTCCTGGTGGTGGTAGTCCCTCCGGCTCACCTGAGGGCTCTCCAGGCGGCTCACCCGGTGGTTCACCAGGCGGCTCCCCGGGTGGCTCGCCCGGAGGCTCAGGAGGAGGGGGTGGCGCAGAAGATCGATCGTTCTTAAGCCGCGGAGGTTTAAATTTAATACTAGGTAGCATCGCATTGGTTATCGGAGCGATTATCATTTTCTCAAATCCTGTTGGCTGGTTTGCAGCCCTGAGTGGAGCTATGTTATTTGCTTCCGGATTAGCAACAACTGTTGCAAGTAGCGCGCAATTAGCCAATTCCTATGCCGGGAACTCTACAGCAGAACAAGACAGGAGAACTAACGAGGGAATAGGAATGGTTTTTTCCCTGACATCATCACCTGGAAGTTTAGTAGGGGGTACTATCGGGGCAGTAGTAGATGGAGAAGATGGTATGAGAACAGGTGCTTTAATAGGAGGATTGACAGAGGCTGGTGTAGCAGTAGGAACAGGTTTAATGAAGAGCGGTGCCGGTGCTACTGCTTCCTTAGCCGAAAGAGAAGCCGCAGTGGCTTCAACAGCAGGTACTGTTGCGCGCGCAGGGGTTGCTCCGGCGGCTGGTAATTCAATGGTTTACCAGGCTATACAAAATGGACGGGTTGTATATGTCGGAATTACTGATAATTTTGCCGCAAGGGCAGCTGCGCATCTGAGCCAAAAGGGAATAACTATTCAACCTATACCAGGATTAACAGGAATAGCAAGAGCCGATGCAAGAGCAATTGAGCAGGTTTTAATTGAAACTCACGGGCTTGGTAAAAATGGAGGTACTCTTCTTAATAAAATAAATAGTATAGCTACCTCAAATCCAATTTATCAGGGTGCAGTGCAAAGAGGTCGTCAGATGTTACAATATATAGGTTATCCGGGATTTTAAAAACAATATAAGTTATGAAAAGAATAAAAGTTGGTGATTTAATCGAGATTAAAACCAGTAAAGGTTTAGTATATGCACAATTCACTCATGCACATCCTTATATGGGCTCATTAGTTCGTGTAAAGGATAAGTTTTTTACCAAAAGACCCGAAAACTTTGAGTCTGTTTTACATTTACATAACAAAATCATAACCTTTTTACCACTCCAGGCAATGGTTAAAAAGAATATTGTAGAAGTTGTCTGTAACCTGCCATTGTTACCGTCTGATGCTGATTTTCCATTATTCAGAAATGGAATTAAGAATATAAATACCGGGCAAATCAAATGGTGGTTATGGGATGGAGTAAAAGAGTGGGAAGTCGGATACTCACTAAATGAAACTCAGAGAAAATATCCTTTGCAAGGTGTCTGGAATGACACCCTTTTAATAGAAAGGATTGAAGAGGGGTGGAGCCACGAAACAGCAGATTATTTTTGATAAAATAGTTTAATCTAATATACAAATACCATGAACACGAAAGAAATCAACTTTTCCATTAGCGGGAAAGTACAGGATACTATTGGCCAGACTGTCAGTAATGTGATTGTCGGGGCTTATGATAAAGACTTGCGAACTGAGCAATTTCTTGGTCAGTCTGTTACAGATATTGAAGGTAAATATCAAATCAGATATACTTATGATCAGTTTGCCGAAGTAGAAAATGAGTCTGCTGATATACTCATCAGGGTTTATGATGAGTCTAAAAACCTTCTTTTTGAATCAGATGCAGACGAAATTCTGTACAATGCTCCGGTAAATGCCGTTTATGATATAAAATTAAGTCGGAATCCTCAGAATCGTTTATCTGAATTTGAGCGGATCGGGTCTGTCATTCGCCCTTTACTGGGCAAGGTAGATGTTACTGAACTAACCGAAAACAAGAAAAACCGGGATATTACTTTCCTGTCAAGAGAATCAGATTTACCTTTTTCACAGGTAGAGTACTGGGCTCTGGCCTACAAATTTGAAGCTGCATCCAACAAATCTGCCAAACTACCCCTTGCTGAGTTTGCCTATGCTATTTTCAGACAAGCTACATTACAGAAAGCTAATCTGGCAGATGTTTTTAGTATTCGTATGGTCATAACAATCAATTCCAATCTGAAAGGATTGCTCGCCGACATGGCTATGATTGATGAGAAGACCCTACAAAGTGACGTAAAAACGGCTATCGATACATACGTGATTCCTGATATTGCCGAACAAATGCCACAGATTATGCGGTATTTACAAAACTTCAGAAAAGAAGCGCAGGAGTATATCAATAAAGAAAGACCACGTAAAATTGTCAGCATTATTGAGAATATCATTGATACTAAAAAGCATCTCGAAATTATAGAATTATTAAACAATCAGAAAGCAAATAATCATCTGGAAAACCTTTGGGATAGTATCAATAAACTCGATCTATTTGATAGTACCGATAATCTGAAAGCCCCTAAAGTTAATTTTGAATTAGGAAAGATCTTTGGTGTGGAAGATAATTTAGGGGAATATATAAGGAAGTCTCAAAAAATTAAAAAAGATGAGGATATTGCCGGTTTAGCCAAATTAGACAAGGATGACTGGTCTGATTTATTACTCAAAAACCCGGATGAAACAACTCGTTTAAGGTTAAACAGTGACGACAAATTATTAGAAATCGAAACTATGGGTCTGGTAAACAGATTTACCAGAAAATTCCCTTCGGTTGCCTTTGTCGCTAATCTGAATCGTGATAAAACTTCGGGTTTTGTTAAAAAGGATGAGATAGTCACTCAATTCGAAAAAATAGCAAATTTAGACTTATCAGCTGCACCAGTGGATACGCTTCTGAAAAAAGCCAAAGTTGATGAAAGCGTCAAACAAGAGTTCAGAGCCGTTCAAAGGGTTTTCCGACTTACGCCCGATTATAAGAAAGCCAAGGTATTAATGGATGATAATCTGCATTCGGCGCAAAGTATTGTGGCTTTAAGTGAGCGGCAATTCGTTAACAGATTTACTGAAAATAATACCTTTTCAAAAAAGGAGGCAAAGGAGGTTTACAACAAAGCGGTCAATATTCATACAGCTTCCATGATGCTCGCCACAGAGCTGAAAGATTATGCGCTTACCAGTGGAATGACACCACTCAATGGAGAAATGTTCGCATTGAAACTTGAACAGGTCACAAAAGATTTCCCGAATCTTAAAACATTATTTAATGGCATTGATATATGCGAATGCGAGCATTGCAGGTCTGTATATAGTCCTGCGGCCTATCTGGTTGATACATTACAGTTCCTCAAAAAACGCCTTCTGGCCAATGGTACAAAAACTGCCAAGGACATCCTGTTTAAAAGACGGCCGGATTTGGGCGACCTGGATTTAAATTGTGAAAATGCTAATACTCCTGTACCCTATATTGATCTGACATGTGAGGTGCTCGAAGAACACGTATCTCCGATACCCGGTGTATTACTAGGCTCAGGCTTTACCCCTGATATGGTTGATGGAGCAATCAGACCGCAATTGCTCAATGCTCTGAAACCGACATTTGACATCACCGAAAAGGCAATTCTGTATCCTAACTATTCAGAGGCAGGGCTAGATACCTTTATTCTGAGAGATACGAAGATAACTATAAAAATACAGAAAGAAGGAACAGACTGGCGTGTGAAACGACTAAGACAAACACATCTCAGCGCTCAGGAGCTAAGCGCCGCCCCTGAATACATCAACGAAGACGCTTATACTTTACTGCAAGCGGCAAAATCATCTTTTAGCCTGCCATTCGATAAGTTTCAGGAGGAGGGGTCGGCAATGATAGAGGTTTTCGGCTTGAAAAGAAGCGAATTGATGGAGACATTCAGAAATGCCATAAGCCCCACTAATGAGGCAATTGCATCTGAGTCTTTGGGTATTTCATCGGCATTAGCTCAGATTATTTTTACACCTGAGCCAAACAATCAGGCAGTTTACTGGAATACCGGAGGTTCGCCGCTCATTCTGACACTCGAAAAAATTGACATCTTACTTACAAAAGCAGGTCTGACATTTAAAGAATTGACCGAACTATTAAGTCTGAGTTTTATTAATCCTGCAAACACCCTGTTTATTAAGCATTTAGACAATACTTGTGATACGGCACAAAAAATCATTGCTGGTTTAGATAAGTTCGCATTAGATCGTATACATCGGTTTGTCAGATTATGGAGAAAACTGGGCTGGAGAATGACAGAAATCAACCGGGCAATCATGTACGCCAAATTAGGTGCGCAAAACCTGGATAATAATGCACTTATAAAAATTTCAGGACTCTATGCTTTACAAAAACAATCAGGTATCAGCGTAGAGCAGTCTCTGGCTTTGTTCGGGGAATTGCCAAATGACAGAAATGATAGTTTGTACCAAAAAGTCTTTCTGAATAAAGTTGTTACGAATCCAATCGAAGAGCAATTTAAACTGAATAAAATCATTGAAAATGAAGGGCTCATACCTGCGCTTCAACTCAAAATTGCCGATTATACAGATACCATTGCTCAGTGTTTAAAACGCAAACATGCAGAAGTTACTTTTTTGATTGAAAAACTAAAGGTTATTCCAGCGGATAATCCACCGTTGACACGAGAAAATCTGACTTTTCTGTATCGCTATCATATTTTAGCGAAGTTGTTAAAAGTTTCGCTTGAAGATTTATTTAATTATAGTACTATTGTAGCAATACCTTTATTCAATTCGCCGACAGAAACCTTCAATTTTGCAGAAAAAGTACGTTTTATTCAATCTACAGGCTTTAAATTAAAAGATTTACTATGGTTTTTGCAAAATACAGACCCGACTAATAAGCTGGCAATGGCTGATGCCGGTATTCTTTTGTTTTTGCAGGAAATCCAGAAGGCTTATCAGGACGCCTTTAACAATACAAAATCAGAATATGATGCTTCGCTATCTTCTGACGAGAATAAGAATCCATTAAAAGCAAAGCTATCGTTACTTTCAATTCTGACAATTGAAGAAGTGGATAAAATCATGTCTGTTATTTCAGAGCAATGGACAGATGCGATTACCCCTAACACTTTTATTGATGCGAAGTTTGCAGGAATATTCAATACTACCAATATTAAGAATAAGATTACGGCCTTAAATGCTGCCGTGCCGGCCAATAAGGAATTGAGCCGGAATCAACTTATTGAAGCTATACAACTCAATATTTCAGCCTATCTGTTCGAACTCTCAAAGAAAAGTATCATAACCGCTCAGATTCAGAGTAAATTTGGCCTCAGTGAAATTCAGGCAAAAATTCTCCTTCAAAACGGACATTTAAAAGACCCTGTTGTGGCCAATAATTCATTCAGCGAATTATTAAGCACCAATACACTGATAGATATAGTTTCGTCGCCTCCTGTTTTACCTGTTATTAATGAAGGAGCATTCCCTAATCAATACCAGGTATTAAGGTTAATGAATAAAATGGTCCAGTATCTACAGAAACTCTCGGTCAGAGCCGATGAATTAGCGTGGTTTTTAGAAAAAAATGCAAGCATGAATTGGCTGGAATTAGACAAATTACCTTACCAACCGGGTACAAGTAATCTGGCTTATCCGGTTTGGGAACAATTCCATCAGGCCTTGCAACTAACACAAAAATATACCTCTGTTTCGCACCCAGACAATCCGGACTTGTTTGTTTCATGGTTAAATGTCTGGGATAATGTGGCTGTCAATGCCCCTAAAAATCAGACAATTGCTACCTTGTCTTTATTTACAGGCTGGGACGCAGCTAACATAAATGCCCTGGATATACACTTCGGATTAAATTATAATCCGGATTATAAAAATATAAATACCTATCTGAGATTAGAGAAAGCTTCCGAGGCTCTCCGCCGGATGGACGTTACATTGACAGAGGCGCTGAAATTTATAAAACCTTCGCTTGTTTCAGCTGATGTTTCAGCTATCAGGACTGCTCTTAGAAATATCTATGACGATACACAATGGCTTGAGGTAATAAAGCCGATTCAGGATAAACTCAGACCTCAGAAGCAGGCAGCATTGGTTGCGTATTTACTGGATACTAATCCGCTGATTAAAGATGCCAGTGATTTATACGAAAACTTGCTGGTAGATGTCAAAATGGGGGCTTCTCAGCCGAGTTCAAGAATTGTAATGGCGCACGGAATCGTTCAATTATTTGTACAGCGCTGCTTAATGGGGCTTGAGCCTGATGCAATCGCTAACACAAAGAATGATAATGGGTGGAAGGAATGGAAATGGATGAAAAACTACCGGGTCTGGGAGGCAAACAGAAAGGTATTCCTTTATCCCGAAAACTGGATTGAACCACAGCTTCGCACTGATAAATCGTATTTCTTCGCAGATTTAGAGCAGGAACTCCTGCAAAACGAAATCACAGACCGCGCTGTCGAAGACGCATCCATTCGTTATCTGGATAAATTAGACGATGTGGCTAACCTAGATGTCAGGGCTTGTTATTATGACATAAATGAGTTTACACAGCACGTATTTGCCCGTGTAAAAGGAGGCAGTACCTACTATTATCGTAAACTTGTGAAAGAACGTAAATGGACTCCCTGGGAAAAAGTAGATGTAGATATATCGGGGAATCACCTGATTGCCTATAAGCGTAATAACCGTTTATACCTGGCATGGCCCTTAATTGAAGAAGAAGTAAAACAAGACGAGCCAGTCGCCATTCCTGCTTTGCCAATATCTGCCACACCCCCCCAGGTACCGAGTAAAAGATACCTTATAAGATTGGGAGTAAGCGAGTATGTAGATAAAAAATGGCAACCTAAACGGGAATCTCAGAATAGCTTACAAACGCCGTTTGAAAAAGAGATTACACTAAGACCCAAGAAAGACTCTATACGCCTGATAAATATGAATTTTGGCTCCTGGGGAGGAGACAATATTATTTGCAGTTTCGATAATAGCTTTATCGGTTATTATAATCTTACAGGGTGTAAGGGGTTCCCTGAGGCTTATGCCTGGAGTGGTAATCTGTCTTTAGATTTCATTCCGGATTTTTATCAGACCAAGTTTCTCCAGATGCAATATCAGGAGAAATTCCCGGGTGAGAGAGAGGGGCAGAACAATTTAGCTGCCCGTAGTATTTTAAGCCCCTTTTCTTATCAGGAGATTCTGCAACAGACGCCCGGTATATTCAGGATTACCTATCCTCATCAACTCTCGCTAATTGACTGGATGTTTGTAATTCTTGAGGTATTGCTTCTGCAAAATGGTGGCAATGTTGATAGGAAGTATCATAGACGAGGTCTGGTTTTGCCTATTGGTAGTTTCATGCCTTTCTTTTATACAGATAGTGACAGAGAATACATCATTACTCCGGGTTTCTTTGATGAAGAGGGCAGAAACGGAAGAACTTTTAGCGATATTCATCAATTTATCAGCGATGTAATTGCTTTGGTAAAAAAATATGTAATGAAATTACTGGCTGTACCAGCTCCGCCATTACCTCAGTTAATTGCAGAACTTCAGGCAGACCCTGAATACATCAGACTTACTGCCGAGTGGGATTTTTATAAAAACCATAAACCCCAGTTATTATTCCGTAATTTTTATCATCCCTTGGTTTGCTATATCAAAAGCACAGTTTATAAGGGTGGAATTGAGGCTATAATGGATTATGAAGTTCAATCGAAAACTACGGGTTTTAGTTTTGATAGTACTTATCAGCCTACACCTGTTGTGGCTAATCCCAAACCCGTTGAAGACATTGATTTTAGTAAAGAGGGTAGTTATTCGTCTTATAATTGGGAATTATTCTTTCATTTACCCCTGTTTATTGCGACACAACTGAGTCAGAATCAAAGGTTTGAGGAGGCGAATCAATGGTTTCATTATATTTTTAATCCATTGGGAGCCTCTGGTGGGGTGAGTCCTCAAAAATATTGGGTAACAAAGCCGTTCCACGAATTCTTTGATTATATCGGACAACGCATAGATACTATCTTAACCAATATTGCCAGTGACCCTACCGGAACCGTCTATAAAGATTTGGTTCACGCTGTTGAAGACTGGCGCAGTAATCCTTTTATGCCTCATGTAATAGCTGAGGCAAGACCATTGGCTTACCAGAAAGCAACCTTGATGAAATATCTGGATAATCTGATTGCCTGGGGAGATAATTTATTCAGACAAGATACGACGGAATCATTAGTGGAAGCTACGCAAAAATATAGTATAGCAGAAAAACTACTTGGCCCGAAACCAAGAATTATTCCTCCTGCTGTAAAAGTGCCGTATCAAACCTATAATCAACTCGAAGTAAAACTAGATACGTTTAGCAATGCACTGGTTGATTTTGAGAATCTGGTGCCGGATTTAAATCTTCTTCCTCATACCGGAAATGAGCTTCCGAACCCGCCGACTTCGTTATCGCTTCTTTATTTCTGTATTCCTCATAATGAAAAACTCCTTGCATACTGGGATCTTATACACGATCGCCTCACAAACCTGCGCAGCGGACGTAATATTGATGGCATTGAGCGCACAATTGCACTTTTTGCTCCACCGATTGACCCGGGTGCTTTAGTTCGTGCCGTTGCAGGTGGGGCGGATATTAGTGCTGCGATTGCCGATTTAAGTGTTGCAATGCCTTATTATCGCTATAATTTTATTTCTCAAAAAGCTTTAGAATTAGTAAGCGAACTTAAAAATACTGGCAATCAGCTTCTGGCATCGTTAGAGAAAAAAGATGCTGAAGATCTTGCTCTGATGCGGTCGAGACATGAGATTTCATTATTGAATGCTGTTCTTGATTTAAGAATGAAACAAATTCAGGAAGCAGAAGTCAATATTGAA
>CALRLN020000062.1:0-15735 GCA_943368675.1 Chitinophaga pinensis
ACCGATTTCATTCAAATCTGTGAGGCCAACGGCCTGACCAATCAACTCATCATTGAGAAAGCCTGGAAAGAGTCAGAACCTCGTGAAAAGGTCAATGCAGGCGGTAAATACGAGTACTTCGTAGACGACCTACGCCGGGTCAAAAGAATAATCAAAAGAGAGCTTAAATTTTCAACACTCACTGCCTGATGGCTGTGACTAAACTTCAATAATAATTATGTCTACTGCAAAAACAAAGCAAAAGATTACCACACTCGCTCAGCAAATCCTTGAACAGGCAGCAATAGAAAATGCTGCAAAGGAAATCAAGGAAAAACTAAAAGCTGACCTTTCTCAATTATGTGAAGATAATAAAACCCTGTTTGAGGAAGGAAAATTAAAAATTGAAGATGCTAATGTTTTGGTTCAAGAGGTACTCAACCCTCCTAAAGCAATCTTTATTAAGTCTGAAGAACCATTAAAACCTGAAGACCGCCATGAAGTTGCACAACGCTTAGGTAATCAATACATCAAATTGGATATTGATTTTAAGAAAATTCAAAGCAGAATTGATTCTGACAAAGAATTGAAAAAAGCACTTAAAACTGCTGGAGTATCAATCATTCAGGAAACAAGATATGATGTTAAGCGCCTGACAAAGTAACAATCTTAATAAATATCCCTATATCACAAATGGGTATAGGGATAAAAGCAAATATCAAAATGACAACTAATAGAAGAAAAGCCCTCAACGCTCGCTACCACCAGCTTGTTTCTTTCTGCAAGTTAGACGAAACCGAAAAAAAGGCAATTCTACGAGAAGCCACAAAGGGTTTAGGTACAAAACCTGAGTCATCCACAGAGTTAACAGACACTCAATTGTTAGCCGCAATAAACCTGCTGGAGACCAGGGTTACAGATAGCACCAAACGCATGAGAGCAAAGGCTATAAATCTGGCAAGAGACCACAATCTAGTAGTAGGAGAAGCTCCGAATATCAACTGGACAGGGCTAAATGATTTCACTACAAAGACATGGAAAAAGCCCTTCTACAAGCTAACAAATACAGAGTTGAGACATTGCATCACAGCCCTCGAAAAATGGCAAAATTATAATCAAATAAAGGCACTTAACGAAATCATTTAATATGCTATATATCCTTACTTTCCTGGCCACTGAGTTTCTTATTTCAGGAGGCAATTTTACAAAAATGCTAACAAATATAACCGATTACATTTTGTTACCATTTCGAGCATTCTACCTGGTCTTTATAAATACACAAAAGGCCGAATTCAATTACAAACATTTTTCAGCCTCACGCCAAAACAGCATACCAGGCCGTATATTAAAACTCTTAATTGACTTACGATAATGAGAAATATTCATATCAAACTAACAGCTGAACAACTTAAATACTTAGCAATTGCATTTAATAATGAGCTAACTATCCGTCAGCCACTTCTCTTTCAGAACATTACTTTTTCTAAAGAATCAAATCAGACGAATCAAGAAATCGAAGCAAAGTTCCTTGCAAATTGTGCTAAATCCTTGATTAAAGAAGTTGCAATTCGACTGTTAAATAAAGCCAATTTAACAGCTCATAACTATCGGAAATCTGCCTCAATAACAATATCAGAAGCCGAGGCTCACGCTTTGATTTTGTGTAACAAATTCGGAGGTTTTGAACACTTTGGACAATATGAAAAAGCCGTATTTTATCTACTTAGTGACAAAGCAAATCAACTGGCAATTAGTGATTAAAAATCAAACCTATGGCAAAGAAAACCTCAGAAAAGCATATTGCCATTAGAAATCAATGGCATAAGCTCGTAAAAAAGAAAGGACTCCGATCGAGCGTGGCAATAGAGCAAATAGCAAAATCTCTCTATTTAGAAGAAACAACTGTAGCTGCAATCGTCTACCAGAAAGGTAAATACAAAGTTCCGGAAACCCCAAAAGAAAACGAACAATTAACCCTATTCCAATCATGAAAAAGAAGATTTTAAGAATTGCAATATTTGCAATCCACTCACTTTTATCATTGGTCATTTTTATTCCTCTGTCTATTTTATACTCATTTGGCGTTGGACTGCATCAAACTGGCCACACTTTAATAACTGAATTAGACGACCTAATAAAACTATACAAACGCCAATGGGAACAACTTTAACATTAATAGTACTTGGAGGCATACTACTATTTTTATCAGGTTTGCTAATTGGCCTTTTATATGAAAGAAGGCAAATATCAAGCCTCTATAATGGTAACGTTTTAGTTACATCGCAGGTAGAGCAATTGATAAACAATTGTACATCTGAAGATAAAAATCTGGAAACTGCCAGAATCAAAAACGGCATCAGACTATTGTCTGAGGGTTTCAGTGTATCAGAAGCAACATCTATAATCTCAAAAGAAAATGAAACAGTATTACCTAATATGTGATGAATGCGGACACTATAAATTTCTTGAGTCTGCACCTCAAAACCGCAAAATTATCGTGCTGATAATTGCGTTGAGTGACCAACAAAAAAAAGGCTTAGAAGATATAATGAATGAAAAAAATAATTCATTAGAACTCCTGATAACCGCCGCTAAAATGAGGCAAAATCAAAAGGTTTACAGTAATCTGGTCAATACTCATGAATTGCAACTAAAGACTTCCCTAAGCGTTCTGGACACCGAAAATCAAAGTAAATTATTAGAACTGTTAGAACGGGAAGTAAAGAAAGCTTCAGATAAAATAGAGCTTTCAAAAATTGCTTCAGATTCTGAAAAAGAGTTTGATACAGCATTATCAAAGCATGAAAGAAATTACGGAAAAGTTTATCAAAAAGAGGATGAATTAACACTATTCTAATCTACCTGACAAGATGAGCGACATTCAAAACACAAACCCTACGATTCACAGCATAAAGGTATTAAAAGCCCTTTTAAAAGCCTCAGAAAAGCCTCGTAACACAGAGTTTAAATTAGCTCATTATTTTCATATCAGAGAAAAGCAAATAGCCGTAATAAACGCCTTAATTAAGGAAAAGAAACTAAGGTTTCGACCCGTTGGTAAATCAAAAGTTCGTTACTATATAATTTTTTTATAAGTGTTATGAACAAGAAGCAACTGGTATATAAAAGAATAAGGGAACTAGCTAATGAGAACGATTGTGACAATTCCTTTCTTGCCAATTTCGATGCTTGCTACTCTTTTATGTACGAAGTAATTAGCGACTTATCTGTTGACAAACAAATACTTATTACTGTTAAAACAATGTCAATTAGTGCTAAGTCGGCAAAATTAGAATTAAGAAAAACAATGTCTTTTTTATACCCTAAAAATTAAATATTCCAATGGACTGGAAAAAAGAACTTAAAAAACTGGAACTACCATACAGAGAGGTGGAGTTGAAAGTCGAAAACGATATTCTTACTTATCAATCAAGTGTCTATAAGATGCGCATAGTTATTCACTGGTGTTTGAATGGAACATGGAAAAGTGATTATTCAAATTCAACTAGTGAAATTGGTGCTAAATTTGGCAGGCCAATGTATAACAAAATGAGTCAAAAGCTTTACAAAATCGTGAAATCAATTGAGGGTAAAATGGCGGCTGATAAGAAGAAAAAGGAGATTTCACAAGAAATACTTGGATATAGTGCAATATGGCAATCACCTGCACAGATTATTAAGCACATTTCTAAGCTTGGAAAAATTGAAGTAATAACCGAAAACGAACTATTTTAAAGTTATGTCATTACCTGGAGAACTTGGTGAAATATACAGCAAAAGCGAACAAATCGTTGTTGAAGTAAGAAATGAAAGATATGCTCAATGGAAAAAATGGGGTGAGCAAAATCATGACCCTATAACTTGGTTAGCGATTTTACTTGAAGAAGTTGGCGAAGTAGCAAAAGCAGCAGTACAGGCCAATTTCGAGAACGGAGACGTGAAGGAATATCGGAAAGAACTGATTCAGGTTGCTGCTGTAGCATTCCAAATGATAGAATGTTATGATAGAAATTCAAAGTAAAATACTTCTAAAATGTTCGGGTAAAATGTTCGGGTAAATTCTAAATGTGAAGAAAACCCGAACATTTTTTTTGCTTTTAAATCTTCCATAAATACCGTTTAAAAGTCTTTCAAATCCACGCATAATCAGCAAAAAGACGTCAATACAGCCTATTTAAGCCACTTTCTAAAATTAAAGCACTATTCAAGTGCAGGCTCAATTATCTTCTCTAAAACGGCCTAAAATTAAACCAAAGTTCAATCACTCTTCAAATTTTTACATTTAGTAAATCTTGCCTACATTTGCAAGTGTCTAATAATCAACCATTTGCAAATTTCGCCGTTCGCTTTTGGTTTTACCCCTCAATCATGTATTTTGCGCGTGCGTATCTATAATCTTCTTATAACACAAGCGAATGATTCCTTTTGCCATGAATATCAATTTAGTGATTGAATGAATAAATAAGAAAATTCACCAACTTATTTCAGATACTAAGCATTCACGACAATGGTGTGCGTAAGAAGATAACCAGCTGAGGGGCTTCCGGTGACAGTTGACATTTCGGTTGAAGTACCATCGCCGAAAACATTATCTCTGGCATTTGTCGTATCTGCCTGCCCATGTGTAGCATATACGCCCTGAGCAAATACTACCTTGCTAACATCCTCAGGAAAAGCAATCTGCGTTACCAATAAAGATTTTCCACTGCTATTATAAACATGAACGTGAATATGCACTGCCCTACCCGAATACCAGCCCGGATATATGGTTGTAAAATTCACCTGTCCGTTAGCATCTGTGGTTTGTCGTCCTCTCAGAAAATGTACATTAGTGTAGTTAGTACTTTGCATACCTGTTCCTCCATATTCTGAATAGTTTCCGGCGGCATCGCAATGCCATATATCAACAATAGCATCAGCCAGTGCTGCACAGCTATTATTTTTATTCTGAATAGTAATTTTCACACTGAGTTTTGTTCCGGTTCTATCAGAGGTAATATCATTAGTAACCAGAGAGCCAGGAGTTTTAGTCGGGAAAGGCCCTTCTGTTTCAGAAGCGGTTGTAGTGCATGAACCTGTGGTTGAACCTGTAGTAGTGCCGGTAGTGCCCGTTGTTTCAGGAGTTACATCTGTTTCGTGACAAGCCGCAAATAAAGGAATGATTGCTAACGAGCCTAAGCCCTTTTTCAAAAAATCTTTTCTGTCCATGTTTTCTTTTTCGTTTTATATCTCATTAGACGAAAAAAAGGAAAATTAAATTGCAGGAAAGCCGGATGTATCGGTTAATGAGCAATTTGTATCGGTAAATTTGTTAATTTTTCTGCCAATCCTGTATAAATTGCTGATAAGTATTGCTTACAGGTAATTCAATACCTGAACTCAAGAGGACATTTTTTCTCAGGACAGATTTCACTCTGGCATTGGACACGATATAACTCCGATGGATACGACTGAACTGATTGGCAGGTAATTGTTCCAAAATCCCTTTCAACGACATAAGCGTGAGTATGGGATGATTTACATGTGCAACATGAATTTTGATATAATCTTCAAGCCCTTCAATATATTCTATGGCACTCAACTCTATTTTAACCATTCTGTATTCAGCACGTACAAATATATACTCAGGCGTTTCAGGTGCAGGATTATTTTTAAATCCATGATATTCTATGGCCTTTTTTACCCCTTTGCTGAACCTTTCAAAATCTATAGGTTTCAGCAGATAATCAATAGCATCTAAATCAAATCCCTCCATAGCAAACTTACGGTGTGCTGTGGTGAAAATAACCATAGGCTTGTTTTCAAGAGATTCTACCAGTTCAAGCCCTGTGATATCGGGCATATTAATATCCACAAAAAGCAAATCGATAGTATGATCTTTCAGAAATTCTTTTCCCTGAATCGCGTCATCAAAAGCCTTTACAAGTATCAGTTCAGAGAACCTTGAAACGTACTCCTGCATTAAGTCTATTGCCAGAGGTTCATCATCAATTATTACACATCTGAGTTTCATCTTAATCTTTAATCATTAGTTCAACATGATATACATCTGCTTCATCATTTATAGTCAATGTGTATCTGTTTCTATATAAATGAGCTAATCTGTGGCGTGTATTTGCCAGACCAATCCCGGTTCGTTCTACTTTTCTGGCTGCGGCAAATAAGGTATTCCTACAATCGAATCTTACTGAATCAGCATCAACAGCAAGCCTGATTTCTATCATTGAATTTTCATGATTACTGATGCCATGCTTAAAGGCATTTTCAACAAAAGTCATTAATAAAAGAGGGGAAATCTTTTTTGACCCGGTATTTCCTTGCACTTCAAAAACTACATTTGTTTTTTTGCTGAGTCTCAATTTCTGCAAATCAATATAATTGCTTATGCATTCTATTTCGCTTTGCAGTGGCACAAAATCTTCAGATACCTCGTCAGTTACATATCGCATTATCTGCGACAATTTCATGATACTTGCGGCTGTACTCTTACTGTTTGTGACCGCCATCGAATAGATATTATTAAGGGTATTAAACAGAAAATGCGGGTTAATCTGTGCTTTCAAAAAAGACAGTTCAGCATTGGCTTTATCTGCTTCCGCCTGAATTGCCCTCTGTTCAGATTCTCTCAATCGCTCGTTGATTTTCAATGCCATACCTAATGCCCATATCAAACCAAATAAGAAAATACTTATTACGTCTATCTTATTTCTGCCTTCACGAGGGGTAGGCCCTGGCTCTATTCCGAAATCAGGCGGTGGTTTTCGTTCAGGCTCATCAAATCGCGGTGGGTTTTCGTTTTCAAACGGGTGATGTTTAGAAAAGCCCTGTCTTTCAGGCATCATTCTACTCTCTCTGTTTCTCTCAAGTACCAGGTTATCAAAAGGCTTAATAATGGATATGGCTATTAAAAGGCAAAGAATAATTCCAAAATACGAAATGTATTTATTTTGAAAAAATAGTTTTGGAATAAGCCAAAAACTATTGAAATAAAATAAAGCTATGTATATCAGAAAAAAAAGCCAGAGATAGGGATTCTGGAAAACCTCAGAAATTCCTCGATTTTCTGCCAAAAACAAGATAGTAAGGCTGAATACGGTTATCCAACCAACCAGATGCACGATGAGCGAAGCATTCTTCAATTGAAACATAGTTAAATATACAATTTCAGTAATGATTCTTATAGAAATAATCGGTTATTTAAAAGAATGTCTCGGTAAACTCAAACAAGTGTCCCTTTAATTCGTTATAAATTATAATCCACGCAGACAAATTTTCTGCTTTATTAAACCCATGCAACATTTTTTCATCTAATGTTCGTCTATGTATTATATACGGCAAAATTTTTGCTTCTCCTTTTATAAATATAAAAAAGATGACTATGAAAACCACGACCACAGCATTGCTTAAAGACGCACAAGGAAGAGTAATTCAGAAACAAAACTTTCAGAATGGCATCCAACAGGAATTTGATGTAGAAAAGCTGAAAGACGGTGTATATTTTGTAGAACTACAGTTAGCAAAAGGGAAATCAATTACTCACCAGGTATATATCAATCACTAAGATACTTTGATAAAAATAATAGAGGCTATAGCAGAAATAAGGCCTCTATTATCTTTATGGAAACTATTGCTTTATACTTATTGATATATCTCTCTTCTTGCCGAAAGTAAAGTATTGTGCATTAATGCAGCAACTGTCATAAGGCCTACACCACCGGGTACAGGCGTTATGTAAGAGCTTTTGGGAGCTACTTCATCAAATTTCACATCGCCTTTCAGTGCGAATCCGCTTTTCTTTGTTGTATCAACAATGCGCGTTAAGCCTACGTCAATTACTACAGCGCCTTCTTTAACCATATCAGCAGTAATAAACTCCGGCTTGCCCAAAGCTGCAATAAGAATATCCGCCTGCCGGGTTATCTCTGCCAGGTTTTGTGTACGGCTATGAACTAACGAAACCGTGCAATTACCCGGGTAGGTATTTCTTTGCATCAGTATGCTCATAGGCAAGCCTACAATCTGGCTTCTGCCTACTACCACACAATGCTTGCCGGCGGTCTCGATATTATATCTTTTAATTAACTCTAAAACACCAAATGGAGTGGCCGATATATAGGCGGGTAGGCCTTTGGCCATTCTTCCTATATTAATCGGATGGAAACCGTCTACATCTTTTCTTGGTTCAATGGCCTCAATTACTTTTTCAACATTGATTTGGGCCGGAAGCGGTAATTGAACGATGAACCCATCAACATCGTCATCTTCATTCAGTTGTCTGATTACTGCTAATAATTCTTCTTCAGTAATACTATCGTCTCTGCGTATAAGTGTTGATTTAAAGCCTATTTCTTCGCATGACCTGATTTTACTGGCAACGTATGTTTCACTTGAACCGTTACTACCAACCAATATAGCTGCCAGATGCGGAATTTTACCACCGGTAGCCTTTTGTTTTTCTACTTCTTCTTTTAATTCTAGTTTGACCTGAGCCGAAATTAATTTTCCGTCTATGAGTTTCATCGAGCTGATTTTTATTGAGAGTGCAAAGGTCTGTTAATTCAAAACAAATTCAAATTAATCTTTAAAAAAATGGGTTGAGGAAATCCGTATTTAATAGTATGGGCATTGAAGTTATCAGGCATTGCTCTTATTCAAATATTTAATTACTTTCTCCATATCAAACTCATCTTCTCCACTTACAGTAAATAAATTCTTTATCTCTGTTGAAGGTTTGCCGTATTTCTGAAACGAGTGCCAGATATGGTCAATAAACCAGGTAGGTTCATAGCCCCAGCGAGTATCCATCGATTTCCTGATTAGAAAAGTCCGCTTTGAGATTTTGACAAACAGTTTTTTGTCAAAAAGCTCTGTTGTTTGTTTATCATAAAAGGCGAATAGGCCTTCTGCAATTACCACATCAAACTTTTCTCTGAAAAGAATCAGGACTTCTCTGAATAATTCAAAGTCAATTGAATGCGGAGATTCCCAGTCGGTTCTGTTTTTTATTTTTGGAATCTGGGTCTCCGGAAATACAAAATCGTCCTGATGAAAAATGATTGCCTTTTTACCATTTTTCCTGAAATGAGTTACTAAGAGATTAGCCAGGGTACTTTTACCTGAACGACTAACGCCTCCGATACAAATAAGCATGGTTATGAGATTATTTTGTAAAAATGGAAATTTTCGAGAAAAGAATTAAATAAAATTTTATTTTTGAATGAATTTCAATTTATACCCTAACCTAGATAAAAATGGATAAAAACAAGCTCTCTTTTTATGCCAGTTATGTGGCAATTGCCTGTGGCATCTTAATAATTACCCTCCGCTTTTTTATGCCAGATATAAGCACTGCCAAAATTATAATGGGCCTGGTTTTTATCACAGTCGGCCTTATAGGCTTGAGGAGGTTCCGTCGGTAAAGAGGTACTCAGAATTCCCTTAAGTCTGTGACTAAAATTTTACATAAACTATATAAACACCATTTTGCTATGAGAAAATCTATATTTGTCACTTTTTCTATTATCCTGCAACTTTCAATTAGTACTCTAGCTCAAACTATCACCTATCTAAAACCTGCAAGAATATTTGATGGCGAAAAAATCTTCGAAAATTATGGCGTAATTGTAAAAGGCAATAAAATCGAATACGTGGGCCTGCAAGCAGATATAGAGAAAAACCTGGATAAGGCAACCAGAATTATCAATCTGAAAAACTGCACTTTGCTGCCAGGCTTAATAGAAGGACACACGCATTTGTTTCTGCATCCCTACAATGAGACTTCATGGGACGACCAGGTATTGAAAGAGTCAAGGTCATACCGGACTGCCCGGGCAATAAAACATGCAGAAAGGACTTTAAAAGCCGGGTTTACCACAGCAAGGGAATTAGGAACTGAAGGTGCAGGATTTGATGATGTAGGCTTAAAACAAGCTATCTACGAGAACCTGATTCCAGGCCCGAGGTTAATAATTGCTACTAAAGCACTTGTGGCTACAGGCAGTTATGCACCAAAAGGATTTTCTTCAGAGATGGCGGTTCCGCAAGGTGCAGAAGAGGCCGACGGGCATGATGACCTGATAAAAAAAGTCAGAAACCAGATTGGCAAAGGCGCTGATCTGATTAAAATTTATGCCGATTATCGCTGGGGCCTGAGAGGTGAAGCTGCACCCACTTTTACACTGGATGAAATCAAACTCATAGTTGCCACAGCCAGGAGCTCTGGCAGACCTACCGTTGCTCACGCTTCAACTGCTGAAGGAATGCGGAGGGCGATTCTGGGTGGAGTGGAAACAATAGAACATGGCGACAACGGAACACCTGAAATATGGAAACTGATGGCAGAAAAAAATGTATACCTCTGCCCTACTTTAGCAGCCGGTGAGGCGTTATTTCAATATAATGGATGGAAAAAGGGTATTGACCCGGAGCCCGAGAGAATCCGGAAGAAAAAAGAAGTATTTAAGGAGGTCCTGAAATCGGGAGTTAAAATATGCATGGGTGGAGATGTAGGCGTTTTTGCGCATGGAGACAATGCCAGAGAGATAGAAATGATGGTGGAGTATGGCATGAAACCCATAGAAGCCTTGAAATCGGCAACAAGTATCAATGCAGATGCATTTCACATAGAAACGCAGGTCGGCAGATTGAAACCCGGCTTACTGGCAGATATTATGGTAGTAGAGGGCAACCCGGTTGACAACATCAAGGATATAAGACAAGTAAAACTGGTAATGAAAGACGGAATAGTGATAGAATAAAAAAAGAACACCCCTCAAAATATTTTCAGAGGGGTGTTCTTTTAAATTATGTTCTTTGTCACAGTAAGCGAACAACAGCTATGCCTGAATGCTTCTTGAAGCGGCTGAGATAATCAGCCAATGGTTCTGTTGAAATTACTATTTTTTTCATTTCCTGAGAGGCATGAAGTAAATGTATTCTGCCGTTTTTTCTGATGGCAAATCCTTCATGATTAAAATCAAGTCCGGCAATGTTTGAAGTAATAGCTATGATGTCTCCATCCTGTATCTGGCTTTCTATTTTTCTTACATTTGCTTTGGGAACATAATAAAAATCGTATTTATTAAGATCTTCCTCGTAGTTTTCGACCGATGCAAAGGTTTCATTATTCTGTAAATGCGGGTATAAATCACGGTGGCTGGTCATGAAATTAATCTCTTTTTCTACAGGCACCCCTCCAATCATTTCTGTTATATCCTGTAAAATCTTATTTTCTTCCGCTCTGATTGCCCACTCCTTAAAATAATGTAATCGTGAGGCATATCCATTTATTTTGCCGCCTCTGTACCGTAATTTTTTTAAATTATTCAGAAACGTAGTGAAATTTGGTTTAGATGATTGTTTGGTTAAAGTCATAGCCGAAACAGTTTCGACGAAAGTCCAGCAATCAAAATCCTTCAGATTACAAACCAGTTGTTCTTTAGTAGGGGCATCAAGTGTGCCTCCTTTATAAGGCTGGCCTATGAATGACTGAGCAATAATCAGGGCTGTCTGAGCTGAGGTTTCCCCTTTAGGCAATTCCATTTTTTGCTTGAATACCAATTCCTCAGGAGTTTGCGCTTTTAACAAATTAGCCGCAAAAAACAATAAAACTGTTATACAGGTTTTTAGAGAAAGCATTTTTCTATACATATTAATTCAATTTTCAGGGCTGCAAAGATACGCTAAAATTTCTTTGACAGCTCTCTACCCAAAACCATATTCTAGCTGTTCATTAAATCTTCTATCTCATCAATCTCAATCGGAATATTCTCCATCAGGTCGATATTGCCTTTCGGAGTAATCAGAATATCATTTTCCAGACGAATCCCCAATCGCTCTTCCGGTATGTAAATGCCTGGCTCACAGGTAAAAACCATACCAGCTTTAAATGTTTCATATCTACTGCCTACATCATGCACATCAAGGCCTAAATGATGAGAAATGCCATGTGGGAAGTATTTCCTGTATAATGGCAATTCCGGGTCTTGCCTGCCCACATCACTCTTATTCAACAAGCCCAGTTCAATTAACTCAGCTTCAACTACCTTACCTACATCTTTTCTGAGTTTATCCATCGTATTCCCCTTTACAATCATATTCCGGCTTATACGCAGAATTTTCAGAACAGATTTATAGACCTGCCTCTGCCGTGTACTAAATCGGCCATTTACAGGCAAGCATCGTGTTATATCTGCATTATAGTTGGCATACTCTGCGCCAAAATCCAATAATATAACTTCTCCGTCTTTACAAATATTGTTGTTAGTAATATAATGTAATACACAGGCATTAGGCCCTGAGGCCATAATCGGATGAAAAGCATGCCCTCTTGACCGGTTCCTCAGGAACTCATGTGTCAGCTCTGCCTCTAATTCAAACTCCCTTACATTGGGTTTAAGAAATTTTGCCACTCTTTTAAAACCATTGGCTGAGATTTCAATGGCTCTTTTCATCAACTCAATTTCAGTTGGCTGTTTAATTACCCTTAGCTGTTTGAGCAAGGGAGCTAGTCTTTCTATCCGATGCAACGGAAACATTTGCTGAAACTCAGATATATATCTTCTTTCCTGGCTTTGAAATTTCCAGTCACCGCCATCATGCTCATTCAGATTCAGATATACCTGGTCAGCCTCAAAGACAAGCTTCCTGAGTATTGATTCAAAATTACTGGTCCAGACTACCTTGGTAATATCAGAAATACTACTCGCCTTTGTTTTGGTGAGTTTCTCTCCCTCCCATATTTTAATATGCTCACTTGTTTCTCGTATTAATAAAATCTCCCTGAAATTTTCGTCAGGAAAGTCAGGAAACAAAACCAGCATACTTTCTTCTTGATCAATACCTGTTAAGTAAAAAAAATCGTTATTCTGTCTGAAACCTAATGTACCATCGGCGTTAGTCGGAATCACGTCGTTCGACAAAACAATTACCATTGATTTAGGTTTTAGTAGAGAATTGAGACGTTTACGATTGCCGGAAAACAAGCTTGAATCAATTGGTTCGTAGCGCATATTGGTTGGTTTTATTTCGTCCGGGTTTATTTTATCAATATTTTAGATTAAATTTAACAGTCAAATTTGCTTTTTTTATGAATCCCACAGTTAAACAGCTAGGTTGCATAAGATGAAGCGGGTATCAGGAATTTAAAATTATGAATTATCGCATTGGCATGACAAGGGTCGGGTATTTTTTTTCTTACTTTTTTTTCTTTGTTTTAATTTCTGCGGAAGGCATTTGTCAGCAAAAATACTGGGTTCTTTTTAAAGATAAAGAATTAAATGCAAAAGCTGCTATTTCTGAAAAATGTAAAGAAAACAGAAGAAATTTAGGCATTCCTGAAACCCAGATAACAGACTTACCTGTTAATCCGGCATATATTAATGAACTTAGTGTTAATGGAATTCCGATTGCCAGTCAATCTAAATGGTTGAATGCCATTTCTTGCCGCCTCAGTTATTCTCAGATACAATACATTAAAAGCCTGCCTTTTGTTCAGGAGATTATTCCGATAGACAGCAAACTTATTTTAGCAAAACTGGACCCGACAAACAAACCGGACTTGCACAGGACGATTTACGTGTAGACTTCGTAATGAAACAGGTGGGTATTGAAGGATTTTTACAAGCCGGACTGAATGGTAATGGAGTCATTATTGGCGTAATCGATGCGGGTTACTATGGGGTAAGCGAATCTCCGGCACTAGGACATTTACTTACAGAGCAAAGGATTTTAGGCATAAGAGACTATATCAATCCCAGGAAAACCAATCATTTTGACGAACGTGAAACATCATCGGATTTTCATGGTACAGAGGTGCTGACTGCCATTACTGGCAAGTCGCATAACAATAAGCTATTATTCGGATTAGCCACACAGGCAAAATTTTATTTAGCCCGGACAGATACAGGAGGAAGAGAATTCAGAGGGGAAGAAGATAACTGGGTTTCAGCAATGGAATGGATGGATAGCCTTGGCGTTCGCCTGATAAATACATCTTTGGGCTATGCAAAGGGGTTTTCTGATTCAAAAGAAGATTACAAGCCTGAACAGATGAATGGCAATACAAGTGTTATTGCCAAAGCAGCTAAAATAGCTACTGAACAAAAAGGTATTATAGTGGTAGTATCAGCCGGAAACGAGGGTAGTGACCGTGACTGGCGCATTATCTCAACTCCTGCGGATGCCGAAGGAGTAATAGCAGTCGGCGCAACAAACGAAGCCGGGCTGAAAATGGGTTATAGCAGTATAGGACCTGATTTTCTGGATTACCTCAAACCTAATGTAGCCTGTTTTTCATTATATGGCACCTCGCTAGCGGCTCCTGTTATTACGGGTTTTGTGGCTTGTATGTTACAGGCTAATCCGAAATTAACCAATATCGAAATAAGGAATTATCTTCAGAAATCATCCAGCCTTTATCCATTTGGCAATAATTTTATTGGCTATGGTATCCCGAATGCTTCCAAGGCGCTTGACTTAATACAGAATCCATCGAGAGAACCTCTTGAAACCCGCAATATCACCAGAACTCTATCTGTAGCTGAGAATGACCAGATGGTAGAAATTGCAGTAAAAGAAGGAGAAGTTGTGACTGTTTTTTATAAAAAAACGCCATTTCAGGTACTCTCACAAGACTCTCAAAAGGCAAAAAGCAATTTCATTACACTCAAGCGTAATTCCAAAGTAAAACATACTACGGTCGTTACGAAAGAAGAAGTTATTGAGGTTATCTGGTTATAGAGATGCCTCATAATAATTAGCCTGTAAAAGGTTTTTTCATAAAATAATCTATTTTTGTATCCGTACGCTACTTTGCATGCCCGAACAGATACCTTTATGAAAAAAACTTTTCTGCTCTTCTCTTTTCTGTACTTTCTCAATGCAAGCGCTTTTGCACAGTTTCCTAAAACCATTGACTCTCTCAAAGTTTTCTTAAAAACCAGCCCTCAAGATACAACTTATGTCCTGGCGTTGAGTGAATTTACTTTTCAGAGTATTCAACAAGGCAAATATGCTGCTGCCGATTCAGGAATTGTTGCGATGGAAGCGTTGAGCAAAAAACTGAACTTCGGAACAGGTTTTTATAGGGCAATGAATTCGAGAGGATTTCTTGCGTATTCCAAACAGAAATATGATGTTGCACTTAACTACTTCAAGAAATGTGTTGAGGTGATCGAAAAGTATAAACTTCCCAAAAAAACCTATCAGAATGCCTTAAACAATATCAGTATTGGCTATGGTGCCTTAGGCGACAGAGAGAATGCAACAAAATATGCCATGAATCTGATAGATTTTCAGGAGAAAAATAATTTAAAGCCCTTCAAAAGTAGCCCATACGATCGCATTGCCAGCAATCTACAGCATTATAAAAAATATGATGAAGCCATGAAATACTACCAGAAAGCGCTTCAGATAGAAAAAGAAAATAATAACAAAATTTCTATTGCCATTGCCGAAAACAGCATCGGTAATCTCTATGAATTGCTAAAAAAGCCTAAAGAGGCGATAGCTTGTTTTTTACGTGGCCTTAAAAGTGCGGAAGAAGCTGATTATACACTTTTACAGACTGACTTTCTGACCAATTTAGGTCGTTTATATTTTGCACAAAATGACTTTGTGAAGGCAGAATCTTATCTAAAAAAAAGTGAGAGACTCATTAAAGAGCTGGATGCACCAGAATCTCTGAAGATAGTCTATCATAACCTGGGAGATTTGTATTCGAAGCAACATAAAAATGAATTGGCTGAGAAATATTAC